>NZ_JAAKOE010000004.1:0-281532 GCF_049171255.1 Aeromonas sp. 603757
AGCTGGAGCGGTGCGAGCACAGCGGGCGTACCTGGCTTTAGCTTGCCGGCGGACTGGAGCGGGGTCGTGAATGGCAATGTGGCGGGGACCACGGACGAGGGTGGGGCAGACAGCAAGCCCTTCACCGTGACCGTCACTGCAACTAATGATGCTCCCATGCTGACTGTCTCGGATCTGCGCATATCCGAGGAGGGATTACCGGGATCCAATCCAGACAATTCACCCAATCCCGGCGATATTACCGATAGCACCTCGACCCATGCGACGGCAAGTGTGACAGATATCGACAGCAATACCTTTACGTTCACTCTTTCTGCTCCATCTGGCCTGAGCTCTGGAGGGGTACCAGTTGTGTGGAGTGGTATAGGGTCTGCGACACTGGTGGGTTCAGCGGGAGGGATCCCAGTCATACAAGTATCTGTAGATCCGGTTGGTAAATATACCGTCACCTTGCTGGGGCCCATCGATCATGAATTTGGAGACAATAAGGAAGGACTGAAGACATTTACCTTCAACCTGTCAGCCAGTGATGGTGACTTGAGTGATACCAAGCAGGTCAGTGTTGTTATTGAAGACGATATGCCCGTGATCACAGGCATCGAAAGTCTGGAAGTGATGAATGTAGCCGACATCACTACCGGTGGATTGTTTGGCGTCTCTTTTGGTGCTGATGGCCCTCTGGGTACTGGTGGACTGAAACTGACTGGATGGCCTGATTTGGCAGGGATCACCGAAACCTTGTCGACTGATGGCAAGACTCTGGTAGCAACCATTGATGGTAGTGGGCAGCCACCTAAAGTGTTCTATACATTGACACTCAATGACGACAATACTTACAGCTTTGAACTGGTTACTCCCCAGCCAACCCAAACTTTCTCGATCGGGGCACAGTTCGGTGCTGGCGGGCCTGTTGAGACGATCGGAGTTACTGCTGGCGGGATTGGTGTACTGTTCGATGGTCTGCTGTTCAATGGCAGCGTCAATAATCCTCAGGATCTGCCGGGGAGTGATGCAGATAATCTCAACCCGAACAACAATGGTTTCGGGATTAAGAACGGCAACCTGGACAATAACGAAGGGTTCAAGGTATCCACGACTGCAGCCGTTGATGGGCTCTCTTTCAACGTCTACGGGGTTGGCAACACCAATACCAGCACCATACAGTGGGTGGCTTATGCTGCCGATGGCGTGACCGTCGTCGATTCCGGAGAGCTTGTTCTGTCAGGACTCAAAGGGTCGATGCAGTTGGCCAGCATAGAACCCGATGGGGAGTTCAGCCAGCTTTATGTCCGCTTTGTGCTGAATGGCAATGACTCGGTGAGGATCGAGAATTTCGGAGTGATCGACAAGATCACGCCTCCTGATATTGACCTTGATTTCAGTGCTACCTTGACTGATGCCGATGGAGATAAAGCCAGCGCCAACTTTACTGTATCGGTCAAGAGCAATGAGCCTCCCGTCGCGTCCAATATTCTGGTTGTGGGCAGCAACACCTCGGATACCCCCGACACTACCGGGACCCCCGGCACGAATGATGATCACAAGGTGCCCAACTCCAACGGTAGTGTGGATGGTCTGGTTGCAGGCGGTGCTGGTCACGATATTGTGGTGGGGGACATCGGCGGCACCAGTACCAATTTCATCCCGGGTGAGAATTACAATATTGCCCTGGTGGTCGATGTGTCTGGAAGTATGGCTGGAGCACGACTGAATATGCTCAAGGCCTCCCTGACCCATTTGGCCAACCAGTTGAAAGATCATGATGGTGAGATCAATGTCACCTTGATTGGTTTTGCGGCGAATGCCAGCGAGAGTGTGACAATAGTAGGGCTTGATGCCAGTAATGTGAGCAACCTGACCAATGCCATTGATGCACTGGTTGCCAATGGTGGCACCAACTATGAAGCCGCGTTCAATCAGGCCGTGCAGTGGTTCAATGATGGTAGCAAGGCTGCTCCCGGTTACCAGAACCTGACATTCTTTGTCACGGATGGTAACCCGACTTACTACCTCAATGACAGCAATCAGGTCGCCGGACCAGGCAACAGCACCACATTTGAGGTGATCAAGGAGTCGGTGGATGCTTTTGTTTCACTCAGTGCCATCAGCCAGGTCAATGCAATCGGGGTGACCAATGATGTTAACAAGGATTTGTTGAAGTTCTTTGATAACACGACTGAAACGGCAGATCAGTTTTACTCGGCAGGCAGCTTCCTTGACTTGGCCACATTTGGTAGTGGTAGCGGCATAAATGCCGCCTCGGGATGGGTGCTCAGTGGTGATGCTCAGGGATCGCATACCGTTACAAATGGAAGCTTGCGGATCCGGGATGATCGAACCGGTTCTGATTCTGACAGGACAATATTGGCGCTCGCCGTGGCCAATGCCATCCAGGTTTCTGCGGCACAAGCCGGAGCAAGTCTGCAGTTCCAGTATGCCTTGAATGGTGTTAATAGCAGCGACAGCTTCACCTGGAAGTTGGTGAAACTCGAGGGTGGCGTCTGGGATATGCTCAATCCAGTGCAAACGGGCACCATTACTGGCGTTAGTTCATCTGTTTTGACGGCTTACAGCACTATCACAACCGATGGACTGCCTGTCGGGCAATACGGGTTTGTGTTCGAACTGCTCGACAGCTCCAATGACCGGAATGCTGAGGTACGGATAGACAATATCCGGATCGAGCAGGGTTTCAATGCCCCGATCGGCGATGCCCAGATTGTGACCAGTGCCGAGCAGTTGACGGCAGCCCTGACCGAGGGGGATCAGATTACCGTGTTGCTGGGGGCCGGCAATGACGTGGCCGATGGTGGTGTTGGCAATGACATCCTGTTTGGCGATGTACTCAATACCGATACGCTGGCCAGCGAGTTGGGACTGGATCTGCCCCAAGGTTCTGGTTGGCTGGTATTTGAAACGCTGGAGTCCAGTCATGGGTGGACACGTGAACAGACGGTGGATTACATCCGGACCCATATTACTGAGCTGAGTGGGGAGAGTAGCCGCAGTGGTGGTAATGACACCCTATATGGTGGCAGTGGCAACGATATCCTTTTTGGCCAGGAAGGGAACGACACCCTTGTTGGAGGTGTCGGTGATGATTATCTGGATGGTGGTTCTGGTAGCGATATACTCACGGGCGACCTTGGTAAGGACATTCTGATCGGCGGCCTTGGCAGCGATACCATGACCGGTGGTGGGGAGAGTGACACCTTCAAGTGGCTGGCGGGGGATGCGGACGGCAGTATCGATACCATTACTGATTTCACTTTAGGTGATACCAACAATGGTGGAGATGTACTGGATCTCTCGGATCTGCTGGTCGGCGTACCTGCAGTGGGGAACAACGAGGATCTGGCAGCCGTGCTGGACAACTATCTGCAGTTCAACACGACGACCAAGACGTTGACGATAGATCCTGCCGGGGCCGGTGGGAGCCCGGAACTGACCATCCAGTTCCAGAACTCACTCGACCTCGCCTCACTGGGCTCCAATCAGGAGATCATCAAGCACTTGCTGGATGACGGTAACTTGAAGGTTGATCCGTAACCCTCTCTCGGGGCCGGGCTTGCCTGGCCCCTGTTTTTTCTTTAGGTGGATGGATAAGATAGCGGCCGTAGAAGAGAGGGTAATCATGCAGTCATTCAACTGGGTCGACATTGATGGCATCCGTTATAGCTGGGATGGACAGGGCAACATTACCTGCGCAGGTCAGTTTGGCTATCAGGCCTCGATCGCCGGTGATCGGCTGGATGGGATGGAGATAGAGAATGAGGCCGGTGATGTCGCGGGCTCGCTCTATGTTGACTTTGCTGCAGCCTCTATCACCTATGTGCCTGTTTTGGATACCGAGTCTGCCCATAACATGATTCTGGTTGGCCATGAGCAGGGTCAGCAGGAGTATCCACTGGTCAGTTTTCACCCTCCGTTGTTGCAAAATTTGCTTGGGCCGTCTGATACCATCCCTTGGTCTGCGATGGAGGAGGCAATTGGTGGCACCGATCTCGGACAGGCGGTGCAAGGACATGTTCTGTCGTGGGACTCGTTCCATTTCGATGATGAGGTGCAGGTCTGCGGTGCGACATCGTCACAAGATAAGGTAGAGCAGAGCCCAGATGTCTGCAGCGTGGTCACCATCAGTCTCGATCTGACCAATCAGATACTGGATCAGTTCCCCCCCTCGCATGATATATGAATCCCGTAACTGCACGGGCATAATGACCTCAATCTTTCCGATTGAGGTTTTTTTCTATGTGGCGTCCCCTTCTTACTCTTTCTGCTCTGGTTGTCAGTGCTCCGCTGCTGGCGATTGAAGTGCCGCAAGCGCCCCATCTGGTGGTGAGTGGTTATGCCGAGCAGAAGACCGAACCCGATATGCTCACCCTCAATGTGGCGGTGAGTGCACTGGATAAGCAGGGCCTCAAGGCCAAGCAGCAGGTCGATACCAAGGTCGCAGCCTTTTTCAGCCAACTGGAAGGGCTGGGGATCAAGCGCAGCGATGTTGAGGCTGGCAACCTGATGGTCTCTCCGGAATATCAGTATGGCGAGAACAAGAAGCCGGTATTGTTGGGATACCGTGCTCAGCGACAATTGGCGGTGAAGCTCTATCAGCTCGACAAGTTGAGCCCCCTGATGGATACCGCACTCAAAGCCGGGCTGGAGTCCGTATCCCAGATTGAGTACGGGTTGAAATCGCCGCAGGTCATCAAGGAGCAGGCCCGTTTGAATGCCGTTGAGGATGCCAAAACCAAGGCTGAATCTCTGGCCAAGGCCTTCGGGATGAAGCTTGGCAAGGTCTACAGTGTGGAGTACCGCAATGCTTCGCCCATTACCGCCTACAGCCGCAACCTGAAGGTAGTGCAGGCCATGGCGATGGCTGCACCTGCGGCGGATATGGCGGACAACAGCTATCAACAACAGCAGATCACGGTAAGTGATAATATCGAGGCTGTTTTCTTGCTGGAGTGATGCCCGTCGTTTAAGTCCAGTCATGAACACCCCCGCCATTTGCGGCGGGGTTTCTATTGCGCATCGATGCAGATATAAAAAAGCCGACGCTCGTGTTTACTAAATCGAGCATCGGCTTTTTGTTGCGCTGGGTTTATCAGGCGGTCACAGCATCAGCCTTGGTCGCTTCCGGCGCCGGGTTGCGGATGAGGTAATCAAACGCACCCAGTGCGGCGGTGGCGCCAGCACCCATGGAGATGATGATCTGCTTGAACGGCACCGTGGTGGCGTCCCCTGCGGCGTAGACGCCGGGCAGGGAGGTAGCACCCTTGGTGTCGATCTCGATCTCGCCGAAGCGGGTCAGAGCCACATCGCTCCCCTTGAGGAACTCGGTGTTTGGCACCAGACCGATTTGGACGAAGATACCCGCCACCGCCAGATGCTTGATCTCGCCGGTGGTGCGATCCTCGTAATCCATGCCCACCACCTTGCTGCCGTCACCGATCACTTCGGTGGTGCGAGCACTCATGATGATGTCGATGTTGGCCATGGAGCGGGCCTTCTTCTGCAATACCTCGTCGGCACGCAGAGTGTCGGCAAACTCCACCACGGTAACGTGTTCGACAATGCCAGCCAGATCGATGGCGGCCTCGATACCGGAGTTACCACCCCCGATCACTGCAACCCGCTTGCCCTTGAAGAAGGGGCCGTCACAGTGCGGGCAGTAGGCCACGCCCTTGGTGCGGTACTCCAGCTCGCCCGGCACGTTCAGGTCGCGCCAGCGCGCGCCGGTGGCGAGAATGACCGAGCGGCTTTTCAAGGTGGCGCCAGAGGCGAGATCCACATTGACGTAGCCATCACGGCTGATGGCGGCAGCTCGCTGCTCGGTGATCACTTCCACGCCGTACTGCTTGACGTGCTGCTCCAGGCTGGCGGCCAGCTTGGGGCCTTCGGTGTAGGGCACGGAGATGAAGTTCTCGATGCCGACAGTGTCCATCACCTGGCCACCGAAACGCTCGGCGACGATGGCGGTGCGAATGCCCTTGCGAGCGGCATAGATGGCGGCGGCGGCGCCAGCCGGGCCACCACCGACGACCAGCACGTCGTAAGGTGCTTTTTCGCTCAGCTCCTCAGCTTTGCGCTCGGCGGCGCCGGTGTCGAGCTTGGCGACGATCTCTTCCAGCGAAATGCGGCCCTGGCTGAACGGCTGACCGTTCAGGTAGACGTTCGGTACCGCCATGATCTGGCGCTCGTTGACCTCGTCCTGGAACAGGGCGCCATCGATCATGGTGTGGGTGATGCCAGGGTTGAGGGTGGCCATCAGGTTAAGGGCCTGCACCACGTCTGGGCAGTTGTGGCAGGAGAGCGAAATGTAGGTCTCGAAGTGGAACTCACCCTTGAGGTTGCGGATCTGCTCCTGCACGGCCGCATCGGCCTTGGAGGGGTGGCCGCCGCTTTGCAGCAGGGCGAGTACCAGAGAAGTAAATTCATGACCCATGGGGATGCCGGCAAAGTGAACGCGCGGGGCTTGGCCCTGCGGCGCGACACTCATGGAAGGCTTGCGAGCGGCAGTGCCAGAGGTCTGGGTGATCTTGGGTGACATCTCGGCGATCTCGCTGGCCAGTGCCAGCAGCTCTGCAGATTTGTCGCTGTCGTTGCCGGACACGCTGATCTCGATGGGATTGACGATGTACTGCAGATAGGTGTTCAGCTGTTGTTTGAGGTTGGTATCCAACATGGTCGAATTCCTTCTTGTAATGGCGAGTTGGCATTAAATGTGAGTCGGTCTGCTTTCAGGTCTATTTGGCAAGGCCGGAAAGCAGACCGGCCCTGAAGCGGGCCGGTCTTGGAAGCGGGAGGCTTAGATCTTGCCTACCAGATCCAGGGACGGGGCCAGAGTGGCTTCGCCTTCTTTCCATTTAGCCGGGCACACTTCACCCGGGTGGGAGGCAACGTACTGGGCCGCTTTGACTTTGCGCAGCAGTTCCAGTGCGTCACGGCCGATACCACCAGCGTTGATCTCGACGATCTGGATGATGCCCTGCGGGTCAATCACGAAGGTACCGCGGTCAGCCAGACCAGCTTCTTCGATCATCACACCGAAGTTGCGGGTGATGGTACCAGTCGGGTCACCAATCATCGGGTACTGGATCTTCTGAATGGTGTCAGAGGTGTCGTGCCATGCTTTGTGAGTGAAGTGGGTGTCGGTAGAGACAGAGTAGATCTCGACGCCCAGTTTCTGGAATTCAGCGTAGTTGTCAGCCAGGTCGCCCAGCTCGGTCGGGCAAACGAAGGTGAAGTCAGCCGGGTAGAAGAAGACCACGGACCACTTGCCTTTCAGGTCAGCGTCAGACACCTGAACGAATTTGCCATTGTGGTAGGCGGTAGCATTGAACGGCTTGATTTCAGTGTTGATGTAGGTAGACATGTAATTGCTCCTTGGTGATGTATATATGCCGGTCTGGTGTTGAAGACTCTTGCCAGACGAGGCGCTTAACTTTCGATGGATTCATCATAGGGGCTTCAGCTAATCGATAAAAGCCGCAATTTTGAATCGCTTAAATCTACTTATTAGATAGCTCACTATGGCTGTACCTAACATGAATATCTCAGGCCTACTGAGATAACTCCTTGTCGTGGTTCAATATCTGTGCGCTACATCGCCTTTTCAAGGCATAAGAAGGGGTGTGCAGAGCCACGATAACGCGATGAGATAAACGGTGGTGCAAACATATAGAGCAAACAGGTGGCGAGGAGGTTGAGACCGTTCCTCGCAGCGATGGGGGATGTGCTGACAAGGGGGAGAGCAGAAAACGCGGATAAAAAAATCCCGGCGCTATCGCAACGACAGGGCCGGGTCATCAAACAAGGAATGGCTATATAAACAAATGCTTTACAGCAAAGACTAACTACGGGGTGTGCAAACTTGCAGACATATGAGAGGAAGATAATGGGTGCACAATCCCTCGTCTCCCCCTCGGCAACTATTGCATGAGAGGATGATAGTGTGACACAGATCACAAGGCAAGTATTTGGTGTAATTTTTCAATCAAAATGAAAGTGTTTCATCATTTTAGCTTATTTCGACGGCTGAAAACGCTTTTATTGTAATTTAATTACATCCAGATCTGTCAAAAGTCGGTAGGTGGTTCCTGCTCTTCCATCAATTCCAGCAGGTTGATGGCCACGGCAATGAAGTCCGACTCGGTGACAATGCCGATCAGCTTGCGTCCTTTGAGTACCGGCAGGCAGCCATATCTGTGCCGCTGCAGGTAAAGTGCCGCCTCCTTGATGCCGGCGTGAGGATCTACGCTCGCCACTTGCCGTGTCATGATCTCGTCGAGTTGCACGCTGTCGGTAAATTCGGCTTCCCGCTCCGGGCTGATGAGCAGCAGCTTGGATTCCCGGGTGGCCAGGATATCGGTGAGGGTTACCAACCCCAGCAGGTGATGCTGCTCGTCGACGATGGGAATGTGGCGGATCCGCTCCTGCTGCATCAGGTCCATCGCCTGTTTGACACTGTTTGACGGACCCAGAGTGAAGGGATGTTCGGTCATGATTTCGGATAGGGTCATCATGGTGGGCCTCCTTGTGTATCTGCTTTCACCCTAGCCCAGCCCCAACTGGCAAAACATGATCAGGGTCAATACAGAACATTAAAGAATCATTAACCGGAGTTGTGTCTCAATATTGCTCGCTACCCCTTGTCTCTCTTGGGTTTTTGGTCTTTTGGGTTGCCTTGGAAGATGGGGATAACTAGACTAGCCGCCGATTCCCCCCGAGGTGAAAGATGCAAGTATCCGATTTTCATTTTGATCTGCCAGACGAGCTGATTGCCCGCTATCCGATGGCAGAGCGTACCGCCAGCCGCCTGTTGCAGCTCGATGGTCAAACTGGCGCCCTGCGCCACGGTCAATTTGTGGATGTGCTGGATCAGCTCAATCCGGGTGACCTGCTGGTATTCAATAACACCCGTGTCATTCCGGCGCGCATGTTTGGCCAGAAGGCCAGCGGCGGCAAGCTGGAGGTACTGGTCGAGCGCATTCTGGACGAGCACAGCGTGCTGGCCCATGTCCGTGCCTCCAAGGCGCCCAAGCCCGGCACCCGGATGATCATGGATGGTGGTGTGGAGGCAGAGATGCGCGCCCGCCACGACGCCCTGTTCGAGATCCACTTCCTAGACCCGCGTCCGGTGCTGGAGATTTTGGAGGCCATCGGCCACATGCCGCTGCCCCCCTATATCGACCGTCCCGACGAGGATGCCGACAAGGAGCGCTACCAGACCGTTTACAATCAAAAGCCGGGCGCCGTTGCCGCGCCGACCGCCGGTCTGCACTTTGATGAGCCGCTGCTTGAGAAAATTCGGGCCAAAGGGGTTGAAACGGCCTTCGTCACCCTGCATGTAGGGGCGGGGACCTTCCAGCCGGTGCGGGTAGAGAAGATTGAAGATCACCACATGCACTCCGAGTATGCGGAAGTGCCGCAAGAGGTGGTGGATGCCATCGCGGCCACCCGTGCCCGTGGTGGTCGGGTGATCGCGGTGGGGACCACGTCGGTGCGTTCGCTGGAGAGCGCGGCCAAGGTCACCCTGGCGCAGGGCAAACCGCTGGCGCCCTTCTTTAGTGACACCGATATCTTCATCTTCCCTGGCTATCAGTTCCAGATTGTCGATGCCATGGTCACCAACTTCCATCTGCCGGAGTCGACCCTGATCATGCTGGTCAGCGCCTTCGCCGGTTATGACAACGTGATGGCGGCCTATCAGGCAGCCGTGGCCGGGCAGTACCGTTTCTTCAGCTACGGGGACGCCATGTTCGTCACCCGTCGCCAGGTTGAAGCATAAGCTTCAGCTTATTTACCGGGCCGTGAGCGGCCCTCCTATTGTCAGACTGTTTATCTGACGCAGCCGAGGTAGCAATGAAATTTGAACTGAAAACCACCGACGGCCGTGCCCGTCGCGGTCAGCTGGTCTTCGAACGTGGTGTGGTACAAACGCCGGCCTTTATGCCGGTCGGAACTTACGGCACCGTCAAGGGGATGACCCCGGAAGAAGTGCGTGAAACCGGCGCCCAGATCCTGCTGGGTAACACCTTCCACCTCTGGCTGCGTCCGGGTCAGGAAGTGATGCGTGCCCACGGCGATCTGCATGACTTCATGAACTGGCAGGGCCCGATCCTGACCGACTCCGGTGGTTTCCAGGTGTTCAGCCTGGGCCATATTCGCAAGATCACCGAAGCGGGCGTCCACTTCCGTCACCCCATCAATGGCGAGAAGATCTTCCTCGACCCCGAGAAGTCCATGGAGATCCAGTACGATCTGGGCTCCGACATCGTGATGATCTTCGACGAGTGCACTCCGTACCCGGCCACTTATGAAGAAGCGCGCAAGTCCATGGAGATGTCCCTGCGCTGGGGCAAGCGCTCCCGCGACAAGTTTGATGCGCTGGGCAACAAGAACGCCCTGTTCGGCATCATCCAGGGCTCGGTCTACGAAGATCTGCGTGATGTCTCCCTCAAAGGGCTGCTGGAGATCGGTTTCGACGGTTATGCGGTCGGCGGTCTGGCGGTGGGTGAACCCAAAGAGGACATGCACCGCATCCTCGAGCACGTCTGCCCGAAAATTCCGGCTGACAAGCCGCGCTACCTGATGGGTGTCGGCAAGCCGGAAGATCTGGTGGAAGGGGTGCGCCGTGGTATCGACATGTTCGACTGCGTCATGCCGACTCGCAACGCCCGCAACGGCCACCTGTTCACCACCGATGGCGTAGTGAAGATCCGCAATGCCCAGCACCGCAACGACACCAGCACCCTGGATGCCGAATGCGATTGCTACACCTGCAAGAACTACAGCCGCAGCTACCTGCACCATCTGGACAAGTGCAACGAGATCCTCGGTGCCCGTCTGAATACGATTCATAACCTGCGTTACTACCAGCGTGTGATGCAGGGTTTGCGGGACGCGATCGAGCAGGGTAAATTAGACGACTTTGTAACAGAGTTTTACCGTCGGCAAGGGAAGCCTGTGCCTCCGTTAGCTGAAAATGACGTTAAATAACAACAACATATAATTTTTTTTTAAATCTACATCAATAAGAGGTTGTTAAATGAGCATTATCTCCAAGGCGTATGCAGAAGGCGCAGCACCGGGTGCACAGGGTGGTGGTATGGAAATGATCATCATGCTGGCCGTATTCGGCCTGATCTTCTACTTCATGATCTATCGTCCCCAGGCCAAGCGTGCCAAGGATCATCGCAATCTGATGAGCTCCTTGTCCAAGGGTGATGAAGTGCTCACTTCCGGTGGCCTGGTTGGCAAAATTGCCAAAGTGGCTGCAGACAGCGATTACCTGGTGATCGCCCTGAACGACCAGACTCAAGTCACCATCAAAAAGGACTTCGTCTCTGCCGTTCTGCCCAAGGGTTCTATCCAGTCCCTTTAATCTCCCAAGGAGCACAGCGTGTTGAATCGCTATCCGCTGTGGAAATACCTGATGGTGATCCTGGTGATCGCCATCGGTTTTCTATATGCAGCCCCCAATCTTTACGGCGAAGATCCGGCTTTGCAGGTTTCTGCCAGCCGTGGTGCCGAAGTCAAGCTAGATACTCTTGATCTGGTGAAAGAGACCCTTGAAGCGGCCAAGATCCCGGTCAAACATGCTGCATTCGAGCACGGTTTTATCCTGATCCGTTTCAAGAACACCGAAGACCAGCTGAAAGCGCGCGATATCGTTGCCAACAAGCTGGGCGACAACTTCATTACCGCACTCAACCTGGCACCTTCCACTCCCGCCTGGCTCGAAGCCATCGGTGCGGCGCCTCTGAAGCTGGGTCTTGATCTGCGCGGTGGTGTGCACTTCCTGATGGAAGTGGACATGGCCGAAGCACTGACCAAGCAGCAAGAGCAGATGGTGCAGGATTTCCGCTCCGAGCTGCGCACCCAGAAGATCCGTTACTCCGGCGTGCGCCGAGTCGGTGATCAGGTGCAGGTGATCTTCCGTGACGAAGCCGATCAGGAACGCGCCGTTTCTCATCTGCGTCGTCAGAACCCTGATTTGACCTTCACTACCGAGCAGAAAGGGGATGAGTTTATCCTGCTGGCGGGTCTGAGCGAAGCCAAGATCAAGGAAGTGAAGAAGTACGCCCTCGAGCAGAACATCACCATCATCCGTAACCGGGTCAACGAACTGGGTGTGGCCGAGCCGCTGGTACAACAGCAGGGCGCCGAACGCATTGTCGTTGAACTGCCCGGTATTCAGGATACCGCTCGTGCCAAGGAGATCCTCGGTGCGACCGCGACCCTGGAGTTCCACATGGTGGATGAGGCGGCTGATATTCAGGCGGCTGCTGAAGGGCGAGTTCCCCCCAGCTCCAAGGTCTATACCGATCGCAATGGTCGTCCGGTGGTACTGCACAAGCGAGTGATCCTGACCGGTGACCACATCGTGGGTGCCCAGTCCGGTTTCGACGAGTACAGCCGTCCCCAGGTCAACATCAAGCTGGATGGCCAGGGTGGTAACAAGATGGCCAACTTTACCAAGGACAACGTGGGTAAAGGGATGGCGACCGTCTTCATCGAGTACAAGCCGGTCGGTCAACCGGGTCCGGATGGCAAGCGCAAGTTCCGCAAGCAGGAGGAGGTGATCAACGTCGCCACCATCCAGTCGCGTCTTGGCAGCCAGTTCCGTATTACTGGGATCGACAACGCCAACGAAGCCCACAACCTGGCGCTGCTGCTGCGTGCCGGTGCCCTGATCGCCCCGATCCAGATCGTGGAAGAACGCACCATTGGCCCGAGCCTGGGTCAACAGAACATCGACAGCGGTATGGAAGCCATCGGCTGGGCCATGCTGGTGATCGTGCTGTTCATGGGGATCTACTACCGCGCGTTCGGCTGGGTCGCCAACCTGGCGCTCTGCATGAACCTGGTGTTGATTGTCGGCATCATGTCGATGATCCCTGGGGCCACCATGACATTGCCGGGTATCGCCGGTATCGTCTTGACGCTGGGTATGGCGGTGGATGCCAACGTACTGATCTACGAGCGTATTCGTGAAGAGATCCGCAACGGTCGCGGTGTTCAGCAAGCCATCCATCTGGGCTTTGATCGGGCATTCTCCACCATCGCCGACTCCAACGTGACCTCGCTGATCACTTGCGTGATCCTGTTCGGTATCGGTACTGGCGCCATCAAGGGCTTTGCCCTGACGCTGGGCATTGGTCTGACCGCCTCCATGTTTACTGCCATCACAGTTTCCCGTGCCATTATCAACCTGGCTTGGGGTGGACGGCGTATCGACAAGCTGCCCATCTGAGGATAGAGAAATGTTTCAGATTCTACATTTTGAAAAACCGATCCCGTTTATGCGCTATGCCAAGCCGGGTGTGGTTTTCTCTTCCGTGCTGATGGTGGTAGCCCTGTTCTTCCTGTTTGATCGGGGGCTGAACTGGGGTCTGGACTTTACTGGTGGTACCACCATCGAGGTGGGATTCCAGCAGTCGGTGAGCCTGGACAAGATCCACGACGTTCTGGAAGAGCAGAAGATTGAAGGGGCCACCCTGCAACACTTTGGCTCCAGCCGTGACGTGCTGTTCCGTTTGGCGCCGAAAGAGGGGGTCAAGGTCGAGCAGCAGGGTAACGAGGTGCTGGCAGCGGCCAAGCTGCTCGATGAGGGCGCTGTACTCAAACGCGTCGAATTCGTCGGCCCTTCAGTCGGTGACGAGCTGGCTACTGACGGGGCGTTGGCGATGCTGGCCTCCATCATCTGTATCCTGATCTACGTGGCGGTGCGCTTTGAATGGCGTCTGGCCATGGGCGGCATCCTCTCGCTGGTGCATGACGTGGTGATCACCTTGGGCGTCTTTGCCTACTTCCAGTACGAGTTCGACCTGACCGTGCTGGCGGCATTGATGACCCTAGTGGGTTACTCCCTGAACGATACCATAGTGGTGTTCGACCGCTTGCGGGAGAACTTCCGCAAGGTGCGCAAAGGGGATACCGACTACATTCTCGATCTCTCCATGACCGAGACCCTGAGCCGTACCATCATCACCTCCGGGCTCACCTTCGTGGTGGTGCTGGCGCTGCTGCTCAAGGGCGGCGCGCTGATCCACGGTTTTGCCGTGGCCATGGTGATCGGTGTGGCGTTCGGTACCTACTCCTCCATCTATGTGGCGAGTGCGTTTGCCATGTTCCTCGGCGTCAAGCGCGAGCACATGCTGCCCACCCAGGTAGAGAAAGAGGGTGCGGACCAACAGGAAATCCTGCCGTAACAGTGAAGAGCGCCTCATGGCGCTCTTTTCTTATCTCTGCGTGTCGTTTGCTGACGCAGATGATTTCAACAAAAGGAGCTTGCCATGCAACACAATCCCCGTTTTTTGGCGCTGGTTGACGGGATCCGCTCCCGCATCACCGAAACCGATGTTCACCAGATCAAGCGCTGGCAGGACGAAGGGCGCACGTTTCACCTGATCGACGTGCGGGAAGAGAGCGAGTGGGCCAAAGGCCATCTGCCCGGAGCCCAATATCTGGGTCGTGGAGTGATTGAGCGGGATATCGAGACCCTGTTCCCGGATCCCGAGACCACGCTCTATCTCTATTGTGGTGGCGGTTTTCGCTCCGTACTGGCGGCCGACAATTTGCAACAGATGGGTTATCGCAACGTAATCAGTGTTGACGGCGGTTTTCGCGGCTGGCTGGAGGCCGGATACCCTGTCGAATCCTGATTTATTTGATGGAGAGGGGCTCAGCTACATGACAAAGTGGCGGCTGACCTTTACCATATGCGGGGTCAAGCGTAAGCGTCGGAGTGTTCATTGAACGTCAGGAAAGGGATTGGATACCTCCTTGGTATCCTGTTGCTGCTACCCATGTGGGGTTGCAGCAGTAGCAGTCATGTCAACACCCCTAAGGTTCCCAAGGCGCAGCCTGCTTCACTGGTATTGGCGACCCCCCTGCAGGTCTCCTACCAAAGCGAGTTGGCGCTCGCCCGACTCGGGCAGATGCTGAGTGAAATGGAGTTGACCACGGAGCAACGGGCCGAGTTGTTCTATGAACGTGCCGTGGTGTTTGATCGCGTCGGCTTGCGTTCCCTTGCCCGTCTCGATTTCAACAGGGCCCTGCGGGAGAAACCGGATTTCGCTGAAGCCTACAACTTCATCGGTGTCTATCTGGTACAGCAGCAGAACTACGACGAAGCCTATGAGGCATTCGACTCAGCCCTCGAGCTGGCACCCGATTATGACTATGCCTACCTTAACCGCGGTATTGCCCTCTATTACGGTAATCGTCCCGAGCTGGCAGCGGCCGATATGAAGCGTTTCTACGAAGCGCAGCCGGAAGACCCTTATCGGGTGATCTGGCTCTATCTGGCCGAGCAGAAGCTCAATCCCGCTGCGGCCATGAGCCGGATGCGCGAGCGCCTCAACAAGTACGATGACGACGCCTGGAACTGGGATCTGGTTCGCCTCTATACCGGCGAGATCAACGCGTCCCAGCTGATGGGCAACGTGGTGAAAGGGGTGAAGGATAACCGGGAGCTGGCCGAGCGCCTGTGTGAAACCTATTTCTATCTGGGCAAGTTCGAGTTGGGCAAAGGCAACCGCAAGGAAGCCATCAGCTACTTCAAGCTGGCGCTCTCCAACAACGTCTATGACTTCATCGAGCACCGCTATGCTCTGCTCGAACTGGAGTTGATGGCGCGCAAACCCTTGCCGCCGGGTGCCCAGAGCAAAGGCGAACAGCCCTCCTGAATGGAGATGGCGATTACCCGGTGATAAAAAACCTCGATATGAGGCTAATGCCAGTCAGTAAAGCCTGACTGGCATTGTTTTTATCTGCTTTTTCACACCCACTCCCGTGGCTTGGCTCCATGTCACAGTGAGCTTCGTGTCGCTAATCCACACAACCCTACCAGTTTTTCCAACTCTGCCGCCCGCCTCTGAATAATGAACGGGCACATCTGATCCATGCAGCTCAACAGATGGATGGGGCCGACTCCGTGTGAAACCCGGTCGGCTCGTCGTATGCCTCCTGATATGGGTGATTCTCTTCCCTATCGCGGTGGGCGACTGGTTGACTATCGCTGCTCTTGTCCGATTCCTGCCGGACTGCCTCTCTCATAATGGGTGAGGCTGACGATAGGGAGTAAATATGCGTGCTGGCCCGTGCTTTTACACTCCGTTACATCTGCTCGTCCTGTGACCGCCCCATAATGGTCCTTGGTCTCCTAACCCTGTTCGATGGGAGGTGGATCAGTAGTCGATAAAGTGGAGATCACGAGCAATTTCCTGTCAGCACGGAGGCCTGGACGACGGATGTCACAGAGCGTATCAAACCAGGTGATCAGACGAATGCTGGGAGCCTGCCAGCAGCAGGGGGGCGATCCCGATGCCATTTTGATGGCGGGCGGCCTCACGTCGTTCGACATCGAGCGGGAGCAGGGCCGGCTGCCGGCCCACAGCCACTACCGGATGCTGCAACTGATGCAGCCCTATCTGGCCATTTTTCACGAAACCATCCTCTCCTACGACATCGGCCAGCTCTACCAGCACTATCCACCCCTCATCAGCCTGTGCCTGAACCAGCCATCACCGCGGGCGGCGCTAGAGATGCTGCTGGCCTATCGCCCCATCATCGGCAGTTGTGACGAGCTGCGGGTGCGGCGGGGGGCGCAGGCCAGCCAATACCTGTATGTCAATCAGGGGCCCGCCAGCCTGGGGGCGAGTCAGGCCATCCCCAACTTCATCATGCTCTACCGGATTTTGCGGGTCTATCTGGCGGATCCTCGGGTCTCGGTGGGCTTCACGGGGCGGCCGCCACCGCGCCATCAACTGCTGGACCAGTTCTTCGCCACTAGCTGCCGCTGGGAGCAGGGGGAAAACACCCTGACCATCGACAATGCCCAACTCGACTGCCCCAGCCACTGCTACAACGAGCCGCTGGGTCGTCTGCAACTGGCCCAGCTGGCGCAGATCTGCGCCGACATCGCCGAGCGGGCCCCCTTTGCCTGTCTGGTGGGGGAGCGGATCCGCCACAAGATCCGGGAAGGGGAGCTGGAGAGCAACGAGAGCCTGCTCAAGGAGGTGTGCGCGGCCATGAATGTCAGCCGCTGGACCCTGAATCGCAAATTGCAGGGGGAGGGGAGCAGTTTCTCGACCCTGCTGAGGGAGGCGAGGGTGAGCGAAGCCTGCCGCTTGCTGGGTGAGGGGGATCAACCGCTGCAGAGCATCAGCGATCGGGTCGGTTTCTCGTCCCAGAGCGCCTTCAACCGCTTCTTCAAGGCCAACACCCGGATGACGCCGCTGGCCTATCGCAACGCCCGCCAATAAAAACGGGACCGGTGCAAGGCCGGTCCCGTGGGCGGGTCATTGCTGGGCAATGTTCGGGCAAGGCCGGGCTGGGGGCCCGGCCGTGCCTGCCTTTGTTAGCGGGTGATGGTGGTGACGCTGGCGGGATCCACCCCGGTCGGCAGTGCCAGTGCCCCTGGCGTGGTGTTGCTCACCACGATCTCCTTGCTAACCGTGAAGCTGACCGGCGTGCTGGCGGAGACATCCGACGAGGGGCTGATGTAGGCGCTGTAGCGGCCCGGCTCCACGATCCACTGGTTGCTGGCCTCATCGAAGCTGGCGAGGATGCTGGCCGGAATGGTGAAGCTCAGCTGTTCGCTGGCCCCCGGTGCCAGTTGCGCCGTCTTGGCAAAGGCCTTGAGCTCGATGAGCGGTTTCTTCAGCTTGACCTCGGGGGCGGTCACATAGACCTGGGCCGCCTCCTTGCCTGCCACGGCGCCGGTGTTGGTGATGGTGGCGGTCAGCACCAGGTTGCCGGCGCTGCCGTCCGCTAGGGTATTACTGGCGATGGCGGGGCTGGTGTAGCTGAAGCTGGTGTAGGAGAGACCGAAGCCGAACGGGTAGGAGACCGCCTGCTCGAAGGTGCTGTAGTAGCGATAGCCCACGTAGATCCCCTCGTTGTAGTAGAGATCGTCCGGTTCGCCGTCCCCGTCGGTGTCCTCGCCCGGGAAGGTGCCGGCGGAGGGAACGCTGGCGTAGCTGTGCGGGAAGCTCTGGGCCAGCTTGCCGCTCGGGTTGACCGCGCCGGAGAGCACGTCCGCCACCGCGTGGCCGGTCTCCTGGCCAGCCATGTAGGCCAGCAGGATGCCATCCACCTTGTCGCTCCACTGGGCGGTATCGATGACGCCGTTGACGTTAAGCACCACCACCACCTTCTTGCCCTGGGCGTGGAAGGCGCTGCTCACCGCGTCGATGAGGGCGCGCTCGTCATCGCCGAGCAGATAGTCCCCCTTGCCACTGCTGCGATCCGCCCCTTCTCCGGCCTGGCGGCCAATGCTGATGACGGCGGCTTGCTGGGTGGCGGCCGCATTGGCGATCAGCGCCGCCAGCTCGCCGCTGATCGGCGCCTCGGCGCAGGTGTAGTAGCCCTTGGCGCCAAATTGCCCCTCGTGATAGACCTTGTTGTTCTCGTAAAAATCGCGGTAGTAGCTCTGCAACGCCTCGTTGACCGGGAAGCGTGCTGCCAGTCCCTGCGCGATGGTGGTGGTGCTGGCGGCGTTCACATCCCCGCTGCCGGTGCCGCCCTTGTAGGTGTTGATCTGATTGATGCCGAAGCTGGCCAGGGTGCTGCTTGCCGCCAGCGGCAGGGCCGCGGCCTCGTTGCGCAGCAGCACCATGCTCTCGGCGCCGGCCTGACGGGCCAGTTTGGCATGGGCGGTCAGATCCGGGCTGTTGCTGATGGCCAACTGGCTGTAAGAGGGGCTCTTCATCACCTGGGTCAGGATGTGGATGGCGGCCTCGTTCACCTTGGCCTCGTCGAGATCGCCGTGCGCGATGGATTGCTGCAACTGCTCCTTGACGTTGCCCGGCTCGATCAAATCTTGCCCCGCCAGCACCTGCTTGTAGGCGTTGTTGGCCACGTCGCCGGCAAACCAGTCGGACATCACCAGGCCGTCAAACTTCCACTCGCCGCGCAGCAGGTCGGTCACCGCATCCCTGCGCTCGTTGACATAGGTGCCGTTGACCTTGTTGTAGGAGGTCATCACCGCCCAGGGCTGGGCCTCGTCTACCGCTATCTGGAAGCCGCGCAGGTAGATCTCGCGGAAGGTTCTCGGTTCACCGATGTCGTTGATCTGGTTGCGGTTGGTCTCGGAGTTGTTGCCGAAGTAGTGCTTGATGGTGGTGCCCACCCCGTTGCTCTCCACCCCGTTGACCATGGCTGCGCCGATTTTGCCGGTCAGCAGGGGATCTTCCGAGTAGTACTCGAAGTTGCGGCCATTGAGCGGGTTGCGCTGGATGTTCATGCCCGGAGCCAGCAGGATGTCGACCCCGTACTGGCGCACCTCGTCCCCCATGGCCTCGCCGACGGCCTTGACCAGCTTGACGTCCCAGCTGGAGGCGAGCAGAGAGCCGATGGGCCAGGCGGTGGCATAGTAGCTGGCGCTGTCACCGTCGCGGTTGGCGTTGATCCGCACCCCGGCCGGCCCGTCCGCCAGTTTGAGGGCCGGAATGTCGATGCCGTCCGCGCTGCGCAGTACGCCGTTGATGTAACCCGCCACGCCGGGCACGTCCTGTTTGACGTTGATGGCGCCGTTGGCACTGCCGTAACCGGGGCCGGAGAGCAGGTCCAGCTTCTCGCTCAGGGTCAGCTTGGCCACCATGGCCTCGGCCTGGCCGCGGTAATAGGCATCGTCCTTGACCAGGGGATCCGAGTCATTCTGGTTGCAACCGACCAGCAGGCCGGCCAGCGCCAGGCTGACACCCAGTGAAACCGCTTTCAATTTTGTGGTGATAGGCATGAAGACGTCCTCGTAACTGTCTGAATAAAAATACAAAGGAGATATCGACACCGGGCGCAAGGCATCCGCCCGGGCTGGGCCAGCTCTGCTGGCGGCTGCCATTGGATATCGCAAGGAAGGCCGAACGGGCCGGTGGGCCGGCGTTTGGCTGCAGGCAGGTTAACAAGCCGGGCGATGGCTGCCTTGCCCTGGGGGAGCGAGAAATGTGCCGGCGGGAGCAAGGGGGCCGAGTTGTGAGCAAGGTCGCATCGAAAGGCGGTGCCAAAGCAAAGGTGGGGGTGGCAAGAGGGGAAAGGGCAGGGGAGAAGGAGGGAAAACGGATGGCCTGACGGCCACTGAGGATGGCTGCGATCAACACGCGAGGGGGCCGGCGGCCCCCTCGAAGATCAGCTGATATGCCCGGGCAATGGCCCGGGACGGCTCACTTGGGCTGTTTGAGGGCCCCGGCGAGTTCAATCTGCACCTTGACCCCCTCCTGCTTGAGCGCCGTGGCGACGGCGTTCAGATCGGTGCCCGGCTTGGCTTCCAGCAGGGCGATGCCGCCGCTGCTCTGCTTGAAGCGCAGGCCGTGCCGGCTGGCCAGCGCGCTGGCCTGGTTGTCATCGGCTTCCACCAGCAGGGTGCCGCTGACGGTGAGCTCGGGGCTGGCGGCCCCTTGCATCAACACGTCACCGCGGCGCAGGGTCTGTTGCGGGACCTTGCTGTCAAGGCTGCGGGCGACCCGCTTCTTGCTGCCGTTGTCAGGAATGAGGTAGGTCTGGCCATTTACCTCTATAGTGCTGTACTGCTTGCCATCCATGGTGACGGACTCCTGGGCGCAGAGCTGTCCCGAGAGGGGGGTCAGCAGGGTTGCCAGAAGCAAGGTAACAGGTTTGTTCATGGTAATACTCCTAGCGTGTTAGCTGCGGTTGGCATCGTGACCCAGGACCCGCAGGGACCATGAGATCAGCTTGCCCGGTTGGCGATTGTTGCGCTCGGTCAGGGTGGTACGCTCACGGGTCTCGCGATTGAGCAGAGAGACCTGACGGGTACCGTTGGCAACGTCGGTTACTTCCAGTCGCCACTGGCCTTGCGCCGATTCGCCGTAGAACTTGTTGGATAGCATCCGCATGTCGCGCAATCCCTTGGTTCGCACAAAGCCCAGTTGCTGCTGGTCGAGAGATTGGCCGACCAGGCTGTTGAAGGGGCTCAGCAGGATGCTGCGGGTGCCGGCGGGGGAGACCAGTTCGATCAGCAGATCGGGCAGACGCTGATGATCCAGACTCACCATCACCTGAACCGCTTCTACCGTCAAGGGTGTCGCGATGCGGGTTGTTGAGCTGGTCGGGCTGTTGCCCACATCCGCAATGGCGGCGGCACTGCCGGTGACATTGATCTTCTGCCATGGCAGCTGTACCAGCGGGGGCAGGGGCTGGTGATTGGCTGCCAGCTCAAGGGCCTTGTTGACGTCAATCAGACCAAAACCGTAAGTCGGGCTGAACCACATGCCGGCGGCATTGCGCTCCCAACCTTCCAGCCCTTTCACATCACGCACCTTGCCGGTGCTGCTGGTGTAGCTGACCATCACAGGTTTCTGTGTGGCATCGACCCGGGTTGCGCTGCGCGCCAGCAGATCCCGCAGGTCACGTACCGACAGATCCGGGTAGGCGGACATCAGCAGCGCCATGGCGCCGGAGGTGCTGGGGGTGGCGGAGGAGGTGCCGTTCATCACGCCGTTGTAGTCGCAGCTGGCATCCAGTTGCGGGTTGCCGTGCAGCCGGTTGGTGCTGGGATCGTCGGTGCGGTTGTAACCCATGTCGCAGCCGGGCAGATCCGTGGTCACCATCGCCGGAGAGTCGGTACCGTACTCGCCGCCGGTCGCGCTCAGGAAGATGTTGCTGCCGACGCTGGAGTAGGAGGATCTGACGCCATCGGCGTTGAGAGCGCTTACCACCAGGTTCCAGAAGTTGCTGTTGGAGGGATCGAGGTTGCTGTTTTCAAACGGCAATTTGGGGCCATTGCCGGTGCGGTTAAGCACATAGCCGCCCGCCGCTATCTTGTTGAAGCCGTTGCCGGCGGCCTTGATATAGGCCGCGCCCTGCACCTTGAGGGTCTGCTGTTCAAACAGACGATCAAGTTGGGATTGATCCAGAGAGTTGGCAGAGCGGGGATCCACCACACTCATGCCGTAGCTCTGGTTGAACACTCGGTTATCGCGGCTGGCATCGCTGTCGCCAAGGGCGTAGAGCCAATCTTTCTGCAACTGCTGGCTGTTGTCATCCAGCAGGTTAAACCCCTGCAACTGGGCTCGCGGGGCTATCCCCTTGGTACCGATGGCGTTGTCTACCGCCGCAATAATGCCGGAGACCGAGGTGCCGTGGGCCGTATCCGGATCGGTCGGTGTCGGGTCATCGCTGCCGGTCACCACGTTTTTCGAACCCGGGCGCACGTTCTCCGCCAGATCCGGGTGGGCGATGGCCAGACCATCATCCACCACGGCCACATTGACTCCCTGGCCCAGCACACCGGTGCGATGAGCCCACCAGAGGTTGAGATCATTGCCCGCTATACCGCCACGGGCGCTGAATCCATCCTGACCGCTGTTGAGCAGATACCACTGCTGATCCTGCAGGGGATTGGCACCTGGCAGGCAGCGCTCGGTGCTGCTGCGTCCGATATCCATGCCGCTCTCCTTGCCAGTGAGCGGCGCACAACCTTCATTTGCCTGAACGAGCGCACTGGGCAGGGTCGACAGCAGTGCTGTGATCGCCAGTGCTAACGATGTTTGCTTCATTATTTTTTTAACTCCATCTTGGATCGCACTCATCCTGAGCGCGACGGAAATCTATACACGGGTGACAGGGGTTCAAAAAGAGCCATTTTCAAAAAACGTAATGAGGTTCAAAGAAATCCGATTCAGTTTGTGGTAGGTATTCCAATGACACTGGTTATGTGTTCTATTGAGAATGGTTCTCACCGCTCACTACTGATCTTTTTATCTGTAATTTACTCCTCTCGCGACTCTCCTTCGCCGCAGCCATCTCGATTCGGGGCAATCCCGAGGGGAGCTCGTGCGCTCTTGAACGTGAGCGGCATGGTTGTGTGTGCCAATGTGAGTACAGCTATGCATTCGGGGGTGACAGCAAGGGTGATGAGGTGGGACCAGCGGTTTATTGCTTGGCGGCGGTGGATGGCTCTGTTATGGTAAATGAAATAGCCGTTTGGATGGCTGGATTGCTGCGGCTTGAGGGGCTTAATCTCTGAGAGCCACCCCGCCGTAGTCCCATAGTTTGATGCGTACCTGACAGGGAGTCCCTATGCCGTTTCGTTCCTTCTTATCTTCTCCTTTGACTGCTTCATTGCGCGCCACTGCTGGCGCCAGCACCTTTATTGCCGCGATGGCGGTCGGGAGCCTCTCTTTTTCCGCGGTTGCCGCCGATGCGTCCTTGCCGACCAAACAGGAGATCGTGATTGGTACCACGGTGGGGGATTTTGCCGACATGGTGACCGATTCCATCAAGCCGCAGCTGGAGGCCAGGGGGTACAAGGTCAAGCTGGTGGAGTTCACCGACTATGTGACGCCCAATATTGCTCTGGCTGACGGATCACTGGATGTGAACTGCTTCCAGCACAAACCCTATCTGGAGAGTTTTGCCAAAGATCGCGGCTTGTCGCTGGCGCCCATTACCCAGGTGCCAACCGGTCCGATGGGACTCTATTCCGGCAAGCTGGCAGCACTAGACAAGGTGAAAGAGGGGAGCACGGTGGCCATCCCCAACGATCCCACCAATCAGGCGCGGGCGTTGTTGATGCTGCAGGATCTTGGTTGGCTCACTCTCAAGGAGGGGATAAACCCGCTAAAAGCGAGCGAGTTTGATGTGGTGAACAATCCGCACAATCTCAAGCTGGTACTGCTGGAAGCCGCGCAGTTGCCCCGCTCGCGGGAGGATGTGGACTTCTCGGTGATCAACGGTAATTTTGCCGCCTCCAGCGGAATCCCGTTCAGTGAAGGACTGTTTCTGGAGCGCAGCTACGATTTTATCAACTGGGTGGTGGTGAAAAGCGCAGATGCGGATCAGCCGTTTGCCAAAGATGTGGCGGCGGCCTACAACTCGGCGGCTTTCAAAGCCTATGCAGCCAAGCGTTTCGTCGGCTACAAGTACCCGCAAGGGTGGGGTGGCTAACAGTCGTGAATATGGCACGACTATACAACGAAAACGCCCCGAATTCGGGGCGTTTTTTATGGTAGCAAGCCATCAAAGGGCGCTTCACTGGTTGCGATAGAAGCGGTTCAGCTCGTTCATCACCTGGATCATGGCGCCCATATCCGGGGTGCCGTGCTTGATCGGGCGATAGCTGTTGCGTTCCAGCAGTTCGAAGTCACCCTGCTTGTTGAAGTGGGTGATGGTGTCCCCTTCATAGATGGCGAAGTCGTTCTGATCCCCGGCCAGCAGCCAGTTGCGCGGGCTGGTATCAAACAGCGAGCGGCCAACGCTGTAATCGCGCGCCGGATTGCGCACGCCCAGCATCCCCTGCATCAGGGTCGGCGCCAGATCGAAATGGCTGCTTGGTTGTTCCCGAACGTCACTGCCGCGCCCAGGCCAGGCCAGTACCAGCGGTACCTGCACCTGATAGGGTGAGTAGTTGCTGCCTGCGCCCCAGCTGTTGCTACGGGTGTCGTTGAACTCCTGGCCGTGGTTGGAAGTGATGACGACGATGGTGTTGCTGTCCATCCCCTGCGACTGCAATTTGGTCAGCATCTGCTCAAGCAACTGGTCGGTATAGAAGACCGAGTTCTTGTAGCGGTTCTCCAGTTTTTGCAGGTTCTCCGCCCGATAGGCGGTCGCCGGATTGAAGTTGGCAAGCTCCGGTTGGAACGGCCCCTTCATGGTAGCGGGTAACTGGTAGTCGCCTGGGCTCGAGAGATAGACCAGCGAGAACCAGGGGCGCTCGGGAGAGCGCTTCTCCAGCCACTGTTGCCAGTCGGTCAGCAGCTTGCCATCGTCACTCTGTTCGGAGACAAACACCTGTTTGCGCAGACCGGCGAGGATGCTCTTGCGATACTTCTGGGCATCTTCCATCGCGCCGAACAGCCCGAACTGGTAATCCTGACGCAGCATCTCGTCGAACAGCACCGGCGGACGCTTGTCGCTGCTGATGTCCTTGTAGTAGTGACCGGGCAACCCGTAGAAGAGGCTGAACATGCCCATCAGGTCGTCGTTGCCACCACTCAGGTGATTGCGGAACGTCAGATGCTGATCCGCATAGCGCTGCAGATTGGGCATGTTGATGTTGTTGAGCATGTCAAAACGCAATGAGTCGACCACCACAATCAGCAGATTGTTGTGAGTCAGGGGGGCGTTGACGTTGAGCGGGCGCAGCGGATAGTGCATCCGGCTGTCGCTGTTATCCCCCTGGGAAGCAGCCTGCTTCTCGTACTGATCCAGATCCAGCCAGCCATGTTTGGCCAGGAAGGAGCGGGCCGTCATAGGGTAGGAGAGGGGGAAGTTGGCTCTCTGCATGGTGATCGGCTGATAGAGGGTCGCATCCGCCCAGCTGTTGACCACGTGGGTCAGAATAAAGCAGATCAGCAGGGCCAGCCCCACCTGATTGCCGTACTGGCGGCGCTTGCGCTTGTTGATCTTGCGCCAGACATAGGCCGACAGCAGCAGTTGCAGCAGGAAGATGGTGGGCACGGCAACGAAGATGATGCTCCAGATTGAGCCCTCTTCGGTTTGCGCCTGATCCAGCAGCAACTGCCATACCTGACTGTTGAGGTGGAACTTGAACAGCCGGAATACCTGGGTGTCGATCAGCAGCAGCACCAGCGCCAGGGTAGCGATGATGGCCGAGATGAACCGCAACGACTTCTCCTTGGGCAGCACGAAGCTGAGTGGGAAGATCGTCAACAGGTAGGTGACAAAACTCAGAAACGAGAAGTGGCCAATCCAGCTTACAACGAGATAGATCACGCCAAGCGTGGTCGATGGCCAGCTGATGGCACCCAGATAACGGGTGGCGATGAGCATGGCCAGAATAATGTTGAAGAAGGAGAACCAATGCCCCCAGGTGATCAGGCGAGAGACATTATCACGATAGGGGTTACCGGTTTCGACCATAGTGATCCATCTGCGTTGAGAAACGTCAAATCAACAGAGTCGGGGACTCAGTGTGCGTCGTGGCGATTATCGACCGATGCGGTCAGGGCCTGGACAAACTTTTCAGTGATGGCCTGGCGCTGGGCTGGTGCCATACCGTTGATGATATTGGTGGTCAGATTGCCAAGCACCATAAGGCTGAGATCTACCGGCGCTTTATGCTTTTCCAGCGCGGTGATCAGGTCGTTCATCAGGGCGTCAAATTGCTCGTTATTGTACTTTGATACGATAGGCATAATCTTCAGTTCATCTCGGTTCAAAGCGCCTTATAATACTTCACCCTTTCGGCTAACACTATGGCTTTGTGACATGAGTCTCGATATCGACAAGATCATTCTTCACTCCTTGCGCCAGGGCGGCGATGGTCAACCCCACGCCGATACCCGCAGCCAGACCCTGCCCCCTGATGAGGCGGTACAGGGACTGATGGCGGAACTGCATCGGATCTACAACGGCAAGGGAGGCAAGGGCTTTGGCTTCTTTGCTGACCCCGAGGCCTCCGTCGCCGAGCTGGCCGACGGTGAAGAGGCTCCCAAGCAGCCTTCACCCGCGTTTCGTATCGCCCTCGAACAGCTGCTCGACGAGCAGACCGAATTCGTTCCCTTCTCGGTCACCGTGACCCAGATGCTGGTCAAGCAGCTGGTGGAGCACGCCCTCGATGAGCAGGGGGTGCTGCTGTTTGCCAAATATAACTACGTCGGGGTCGATTATCTGCTGATTGCCCTGCTGGAGGGCAAGGAGAGCGTCACCGTCAGCGAAGCGCTGGAATTGCGTCATATCCAGTATCTGGATATCGGCAAACTCAATCTGGTGGCCCGCATTGATTTGACCGAATGGAAAACCCAACCTGATTCGCGCCGCTATATCACCTTCAGCAAGGGGCGCATTGGTCGCAAACTGGGCGACTTCTTTATGGATCTGCTGGGTGCCCGCGAGGGCATGGATGCCAAGGTACAAAATAAAGGCTTGCTGCAGGCGGTCGAAGATTATTGCGACAGTCGTCAGCTCGAACCGACCGAGCGCAATGACTATAAAAAGCAGGTCTTCAAATATTGCACCGAACAGGCGAGTGCCGGTGAAGAGATCGAAATCAAGGAGCTGTCTGCAGAATTGCCCGGTGACGGTGACCTCGATTTTTACAGCTTTATTGGTCAGGAGTATGAGCTGGAAGAGCGCTTCCCGGCAGATCGCTCTACCTTGCGTGGTTTGACCAAGTTTGTTGGCTCCGGCGGCGGTCTGACTCTGAGCTTTGAGCAGAAGTTGTTGAACAGCCGGATCTTTTACGACCCCCAGACCGACACCCTGACCATCAAGGGTGTGCCGCCCAATCTCAAGGATCAGCTGCTGCGCCAGTCATAATGTGATCCGGCCTTCATTTTTGGCAAAAAGACACCGCAGTTCGCTGCGGTGTCTTTTTATTTAATGGGGCAGGGGGTAGCGAAAGCAACTCGGTGCTTTGTTAACAAATTAAACAGAATTATCCATGTGAAAGGGTTTTCAATGAGGTGAAAACCCTTTCATTCATGTCTTTTTATTTCTATTTGGTAATTTAATTTCTTGTGTTGGCGAGAAATATGCCAATAAATGGCGCTAACCCCCTGAAATAAGAAAATGTTTTCAAAACTTTCTGGAAGGAAATACGTAATTGCATTTCAAAAATGCGAGTTGCGTCATGTGAGCCGTTTGCCGCTTGGGATAATATTCATCTCGCACACAATGCTCTTACAGCGCGGAACTAATACAAGGAAAGGCTCATGAAAAAGAAATTGCTGTCATCCCTGATCGGTCTGGCCACTCTTGGCGTCGCTTGCTCTGCTACTGCTGCCATCGATGAAGGCCAGCTGACCATCTGGATCAACGGTGACAAGGGATACAACGGTCTGGCTGAAGTGGGTAAGAAGTTTGAAGCAGAAACCGGCATCAAGGTTACTGTGGCTCACCCGGATCAGGTTGAAGTGAAATTCCAGCAAGCCGCCGCCACTGGCAACGGCCCGGACATCTTCTTCTGGGCTCACGACCGTTACGGTGAGTGGGTCAAAGCCGGTTTGCTGGTTCCGGTAACGCCGAACGCTGCCACCAAAGGCAAATTTGAACAGCTGGCATGGGATGCCATGACTGTTGATGGCAAAACCTATGGCTACCCGGTTGCCATGGAAGCAGTCAGCCTGATCTATAACAAGGACCTGCTGCCCGAGCCGCCGAAAACCTTCGAAGAGATCGCCAAGATTGACGAGACTCTGAAGAAAAACGGCAAGCGCGCCATCATGTGGGCTTATGACACCCCGTACTTTAGCTATCCGCTGGTGGCTGCCAACGGTGGTTACGCCTTCAAGAAAACCGCTACCGGTTATGACGTCAAAGATACCGGCGTGAACAACGCAGGTGCCAAGATGGGCGTGGGCTACATCTCCGAGATGATCAAGTCCGGTCACCTGGAAAAAGGCATCGACTACGGTGTGATGGACGCCAAGTTCAACAAGGGCGAAGTGGCCATGATGATCAATGGTCCCTGGGCCTGGAGCAACCTGGACAAGAGCGGCATCAAGTACGGCGTAGCGCCGCTGCCGACCCTGAACGGCAAGCCGGCCAAAGCCTTCGTTGGCGTACTGGGTGCCACCATCAACGCTGCCAGCCCGAACAAGGATCTGGCTATCGAGTTCCTGGAAAACTACCTGCTGACCGATGCCGGTCTGGCGCCGGTTAACGCCGACAAGCCGCTGGGTGCCGTTGCGCTGAAATCCTTCCAGAAGACCCTGGAATCCGATCCGCACATCAAGGCCACCATGCTGAACGCCCAGGCTGGCGAGCCGATGCCATCCGTTCCCGAGATGAGCCGTTTCTGGTCTTCCTTCGAAACTGCCCTCAAGAACGTGACCTCCGGTCGTCAGGGTGTTGACGAAGCTCTGGATACCGCTGCCAAGCGTATCGTTCAGTAAGCACGCACTACCCGGGAGGCCCTCATGGCCTCCCACTCTCTCAAATCTCTCTTGGCGTTATAAAGGTTAATTGGCATGGAAGTAGTACCTTCTGTTGAGTCCTATGCCGGTCCGAAGGATAAGCACACCTGGCTTAAGTGGACCATAGCGGCCCTGGTTGCCATCCTCAACGGCTACGCAGCCGTGATGATGTACGCCAGTGGCGAGTGGGTATTCGCGCTGCTGGATCTGGTGGTGGTTTCCGTCGGTCTGTATGTCTTCATGAACAAGAAGACCTATGCCCATCGCTACATCTTTCCGGGTGTTGCGGGCATGGTTGTGTTTATCATCTTCCCTCTTGCCTACACCATTGGCATTGCCTTCACCAACTATTCGGGGTCCAACTTGCTCTCCGTGGAGCAGGCGCGGGACTACCACCTGAAGAAAACCTACAAGGTGGCGGGCGGTGAATTCGATTTTACCCTGCTGGGTGGCGACAACGGCCAGTTCCAGCTGCTGCTGACACAGGATGATCAATCCTTTATCAGCCAACCTGTTTCCCTGATGACCAACAAGGCCCGTGAGCTGGCGTCCCGCGAGGGCCGTGTGCAGAACACCCAGCAAGTGGTCGAGCTGCAGCCCTTCACCGGCGAAGCGGCCAGCAAGGCCGCACCGATCCGCGCCATTGTTGAGCATCGTACTCACCTGAGTGACCTTGATCTGGTACTGCCGGATGGCGGTACCCACCTGACCCTGAGCAGCCTGCGCAAGTTTGCCGCCCAGAAGCAGCACTACACCCGTCTGATGGATGGTGCCGTGCTCAAGTCCGGCGTGGTGATCAAAGACAGCAACCTGCTGCGTGATACCCAGAATGGCGAGCTGATGCTGCCCAATGGCGAGACCGGCTTCTATCAGTACATCGACGAACAGGGTCAGTTTGTCGGCAAGGGTATTGCTCCGGGCTTTGTGGTGAGCGTCGGTTGGAAGAACTTCGCGCGCATCGTCACCGATCCGGGCATCCAGTCACCCTTCCTGCAGATCTTCATCTGGACCGTGATCTTCTCAACCTGCTCCGTCGCTTTCACCCTGGCTATCGGCATGGTGCTGGCCTGTCTGGTGCAGTGGGAAGAGCTCAAGGGGCGCGGTTTCTATCGGGTCATGTTGATCCTGCCCTATGCGATCCCGGCGTTTATCTCCATCCTGGTGTTCAAGGGGTTGTTCAACCAGAACTTCGGTGAGATCAACATGTTCCTGGAAGCGGCGTTTGGCATCAAGCCGGACTGGTATACCAACCCCTTCCTGGCCAAGGTGATGATCCTGATCGTCAACACCTGGCTCGGCTACCCCTACATGATGATCCTCTGCATGGGCCTGCTCAAAGCCATTCCGGAAGATCTCTATGAAGCGTCCGCCATGGACGGTGCCGGTCCGGTACAGAACTTCTTCAAGATCACCGTGCCGCTGCTGATGAAGCCGCTGACACCCCTGTTGATTGCCTCGTTCGCTTTCAACTTCAACAACTTCGTGCTTATTCAGTTGTTGACCAACGGTGCGCCCGACATCATCGGCGCCAGCACCCCGGCCGGTACCACCGACTTGCTGGTGAGTTATACCTACCGGATTGCGTTCCAGGGATCGGGTGGTCAGGACTACGGTCTGGCCAGTGCCATCGCCACAGCTATCTTCCTCATCGTGGGTGCGCTGGCGCTGCTCAACCTGAAATTGTCCAAAGCCGACAAGCAGCTGTAAGGAGGCTTCAACATGGCAATCGTACAACCCAAATCAGTCAAATACCGGGTGTGGGCAACCCACCTGGTCATGTGGGGCTTCCTGGCGTTGATCATCTTCCCGTTGATCATGGTTATCGCCATCTCGTTCCGTAACGGTAACTTCGCGGTAGGGGAGATCATCCCCTCCAATCCGACGCTGGATCACTGGAAGCTGGCGCTGGGCATGTCCATCACCAACGCCGACGGCAGCATCACGCCGCCGCCGTTCCCGGTGCTGACCTGGTTGTGGAACTCCATCAAGATCGCCGGCATCACTGCCCTGATGATCGTGACGCTCTCCACCACCTGTGCTTACGCCTTTGCCCGCCTGCGTTTTCGTGGCAAGTCAACCATCCTGCAGGGCATGCTGATTTTCCAGATGTTCCCGGCGGTGTTGGCGCTGGTAGCCATCTACGCGCTCTTTAACAAGATTGGTGACTATATTCCCTGGCTGGGTCTCAACACCCACGGTGGCCTGATCCTGGCGTACATGGGGGGGATTGCCCTCCACGTCTGGACCATCAAGGGCTACTTCGAGACCATCGACTCCTCCCTGGAGGAGGCGGCGGCCATCGACGGTGCGACCCCGTGGCAGGCATTCCGTCTGATCCTGTTGCCCCTGTCGGTGCCCATCCTGGCGGTAGTGTTTATTCTGGCCTTTATCGGTTCCATTACCGAGGTGCCCATGGCCTCCATCCTGCTGCAGGATGTGAACAATCTGACCCTGGCGGTCGGGGCCCAGCAGTACCTCTATCCGCAGAACTATCTGTGGGGTGATTTCGCGGCGGCCGCAGTGCTCTCCGGTTTCCCCATCACTGTGGTGTTCCTGTTGGCACAGCGCTGGTTGGTTGGCGGTCTGACTGCTGGTGGTGTGAAAGGTTAAGTTTATGGCCGGGGGAGCTGACTCCCCCCGCTATCACGATTTGCAAAGATTCAAGAGCGGAGCTCGTCATGGCTGAAGTAGTACTCAACAACGTTCGCAAAAATTACGATCCGGCTGTTCACAAGGACACCCTGCGCAACATCAACCTCTCCATCAAGGAGGGCGAATTCATTGTCTTCGTCGGCCCGTCCGGCTGCGGTAAATCCACCCTGCTGCGGATGATCGCGGGTCTGGAAGACATCACCAGCGGTGAGCTGACCATCGGTGGTCGCTACATGAACGACGTGCCGCCGGTAGAGCGCAACGTCGGCATGGTGTTCCAGTCCTACGCCCTTTATCCGCACATGAACATCTACGAGAACATGGCCTTTGGTCTGAAGCTCAAGAAGATGGACAAAGAGAACATCCACAAGCGGGTGATGCGTGCCGCCGAGATCCTGGGTCTTGAGCCGCTGCTGGACAGAAAGCCCAAGGCGCTCTCCGGTGGTCAGCGTCAGCGTGTCGCCATCGGTCGCTCCATCGTGCAGCAGCCGCAGGTGTTCCTGTTTGACGAACCGCTCTCCAACCTGGATGCCGCGCTGCGGGTCAAGATGCGGATCGAGATCGCCAAGCTGCACAAAGAGCTTAACTCCACCATCATCTACGTGACCCACGATCAGGTGGAAGCGATGACCCTGGCCGACAAGATTGTGGTGCTGAGCCCGCTCAAGGCCGAAGCTGCTACCAACCTGGAGCAGTTCGGTTCACCGCTGGATCTCTACCACAACCCGGACAACAAGTTCGTGGCGGGCTTTATCGGCTCTCCCAAGATGAACTTCCTGGCGGGCGAGTTGCAGGAGATTGGCGAGCAGGAGTGCCTGGTCAAGTTGACCTCTGGCGATACCGTGCGTGCCCGGGTCGATGCCCGCAGTGGCGCTGTGGGTGACAAGGTGGAGCTGGGTATTCGCCCCGAGCATCTGATGCCGCTGGATCACCCCCATGCGCACAGCAAGGTGAGCGGGATCGTGCAGGTGGCCGAGCACCTGGGTGCCGAGTCATTCGTTTATATGGATGTGGATGGCCACGACTTTACCGTCAAGGCGACCTCGGATGTGGATGTGGCGACCGGTCAAACCTACAGCGTGGGTATCCCGGCCGAAGCCTGCTACCTGTTCGATGCCAAGGAGCAGGCGTTCCCCCGTACCGCCAAATATATCCGTACCTGATTTTTTGTTGTGCCGGTTTTCCTTTCTTAATAATCAATGCCTTTTTGCCGGTCGTCAGACCGGCTTTTTATTGCCTGCGATTTGAACATGCAGATAGGCAAGGTAACCCGGTTCAAGCCTCGAGTTCGGCGGTAATATCGGGCACAAAGGTCTGGCTGGCCAGCGGCGGGCGCTCATACCCTTCGGTCTTGATGGGGGGGAGCTTGATAGGCTCGTAGTGGATCGCCTCGTAGGGCACCTTGCTCAGCAGATGGGCGATGCAGTTGAGGCGAGCACGGCGCTTGTCGTCCGCCTCCACCACGAACCAGGGGCAATCCTCGGTGTCGGTGTAGGTGAACATGTCATCCTTGGCGCGGGAGTATTCCACCCAGCGCGAGCGGGACTGCAAATCCATCGGGCTGAACTTCCAGCGCTTGATGGGGGTGTTGATCCGCTCCTTGAAGCGCTTCTCCTGCTCCTCATCGGAGACCGAGAACCAGTATTTGATCAGTGTGATGCCGGAGCGGATCAGCATTCGCTCAAACTCGGGGCAGGCGCGCAGAAACTCGCGATACTCGGCGTCGCTACAAAAGCTCATCACCCGCTCGACCCCGGCCCGGTTGTACCAGGAGCGGTCAAACAGCACCATCTCGCCAGCGGCGGGCAGGTGGGCCACATAACGCTGAAAGTACCACTGGGAGCGCTCCCGATCGGAGGGGGCTGGCAGCGCCGTGACCCGGCAGACCCGGGGGTTGAGCGGTTCGGTAATCGCCTTGATGACGCCCCCTTTACCGGCGGCGTCCCGTCCTTCGAACAGCACCACCACCTTCAGTCCCTCCTGCTTGACCCACTCCTGCAGCTTGACCAGCTCCTCCTGCAGATGGGCAAGGTGGTGCTCGTAGCACTTCTTGTCCAGACGTGGCCGCTTCTTGCTCTTCTCCTTCGCCATGGGCTTCTCCTTTTGGCATCCTTTCATGGGTGACTTCTTTGAGTCACTGTCAGCTTGCACCAGGGAGGCGTCACCTGCCAAGGGGGACGTGATACACTGCCCGCCCATCGCTGGCAACAGGAGATAACATGAAGCATTTTATGGAGATAGCGGGCCGCCGGATGGCCTATCTGGATGAAGGGCAAGGGCCGGTACTGCTGTTTGGCCACAGCTATCTGTGGGACAGCGCCATGTGGGCGCCGCAAATCGAGGCGCTCAAGGGCAGCTATCGCTGCATCGTTCCCGAGCTGTGGGGCCACGGTGATTCCGACCTGCTCCCCGAAGGTGGCTGCACCCTGGCGACTCTGGCGCGGGATCACCTGGCGCTGCTCGATGCCCTCGGGGTTGACGAGTTCGTACTGGTGGGCCTCTCCATCGGTGGCATGTGGGGTGTGGAGCTGGCGCGCATGGTGCCAAACCGCCTCAAGGGTCTGGTGCTGATGGACAGTTTTGTCGGCCTTGAACCGCAGATCACCTGCGAGCGCTACCTCGGCATGCTGGCGATGATCGAGCAGCTCGGCACCGTCCCTGCACCCATCATCGAACAGGTGGCGCCTATCTTCTTTGCCAGCCAGCCTGATGAGGCGCTGATGAGTGGTTTCAAGGCGCGTCTGGCCGCTTGGCCAAACGAGAAGATTGCCGCCATGGTGGCGGTGGGCCGCAGCTTTGTGACCCGCGAAGATCGTATCGAGTGGCTGGAGGAGATCACCACTCCCGCGCTGGTGATGACCGGCTGCGAGGACAAGGCCCGTCCGGTGCTGGAGGGCTACCTGATGGCCGAGGTGCTGGGTTGCCCGTTCAGGGAGATCCCGATGGCTGGCCACATCTCGTCGCTGGAAAATCCGGCCTTCGTCAATCAGCAGCTGACCGAGTTTCTGGCGGCGCTGTAAGCCTGAATGGGCAGCCTGAGTAGGCTGTACTACCAGCCTGATGATGGCCGTGAAAAAGGGAGCCGAGGGCTCCCTTTTGTTTGGTCGTGTCTCACGGTTCAAGACTCATAACTGTTACCAGATATAGCCCAGCGCAAAACCCGCATAAAGTTCGCCATCGTGCTGGACGATGGGGCTGTTTTTGATGTCCCGATCATACCATTCGTAGTTCATGGCAAACATGCCAATCCAGTTGGGGCTGAAGCGGTAGCTGGTGATGAGGGCTGCCATCGGGGAGAGGGTAGTACCGGTATCCCAAGCGGGCCGCTGGGCGGTTGCCTCGCTCTCGGAGATGCCGCCGAAGTAGTAGTTGGCCATCTTGTCGCTGCGCAGCATCAGCCCCATCCCCGGCATGATCAGCAGGTTGTCGTGCAGGATGGGAAAATCGGCCCACAGCAGCAGCTCCTGCCCCTTGCTGCGGCCGGTGACATCGCTGTTGGCCCGCACGGTCAGCAGGGCATAGGGGGTGATGATGTTGCCACCGATCCCGCCCTCCAGCTGCCATTTTCGCTGCTCCATGCCAGTAAAGGCCGGAGAGTCCTCGGGATCCAGATTGCCAAAACGGACCCGGCCATAGCCGTAGAGGGCCACGTTCCCATCCTTGTGGAAGTAGTAGCGGGCCCGATCCCCCAGAAACATGAACTGGTCGCCAAAATAGATAAAGCCGGGGATGGCGTAGAGGGCGTTGTCCTGCGCTTCATAACGGGCCTGTCCCCCGATGAGCGCAGCTCCGACGACAAAGCCCTGTGGCACCGGGCTGGTAGGGCTGTCGCTGGTGAGCAGATCCATGGCGCCAAGATCGATATCGGCACGCGCTGGCATGGCGGCAGCGAGGAGCAGGGCCGTCAGCCCTGCTGCTCTGATTTGACGAAAAAAGGTCATGGACACTCCGTTGTCACGATTGCAGGGGAAGCAGGTTATTTTGCGGCACTGGGCATCTCTTCACGTTTTGGCCAGGCATTGATCACCGCCTTGACCAGGGTGGCGAGGGGAATGGCGAAGAAGACTCCCCAGAATCCCCACAAGCCGCCGAAGACCAGCACGGCGATGATGATGGCCACCGGATGGAGGTTGACCGCTTCCGAGAAAAGCACCGGCACCAGCAGGTTGCCATCGAGGGCCTGAATGACCAGATAGGCCACCATCAGCCAGGCGAATTCGGGGGTGAGCCCCCACTGGAACAGGGCCACCATGGCTACCGGAACCGTCACCACGGCGGCGCCGATATAAGGGATCAGCACCGAGAAGCCGACCGCGACCGCCAGCAGCACCGAGTAGCGCAGTCCCATCAGGGCGAAGGGAACATAGGTGGCGATGCCGACGATGAGGATCTCGATCACCTTGCCGCGGATGTAGTTGATGATCTGGTTGTTCATCTCGACCCACACCCGGTTGACCAGGGTGCGGTTGCGCGGCAGGAAGCGGCGCAGGCTGCCCATCAGTACCCGCTTGTCTTTGAGCATAAAGAAGACCATCAGCGGTACCAGAATGAGGTAGATCATGATGGCAACCACGTTGACCAGCGAGCTGAGGGAGGCGCTCACCAGATGCTCGCCGCCACTGAGGATACGCTGGCGAATATTATCGATGACGGTCTCCACCAGACTGACGTCGATGAGCTCGGGGTAGCGGTCGGGCAGGGTGCGCACATAATCCTGAGCGTGGGTCAGCATGGCGGGCGCCTCTTTGGCCAGATTGATCCCCTGACTCACCAGCGTCGGGATAAGACCCAGCAAGGAGGCCACAGCCACCGCAATAAAGAGGATCAGGATGACGCTGGTGGCCAGGGTGCGCGACAGCCCCGCTTTTTGCAGCCGGGCGACCGGCCACTCCAGCAGGTAGGCCATTACCAGTGCCACCAGCAGGGGGGCCAGCAGATCGCCAAACAGCCAGATGATGGCAAAGCAGAACACCAGCAACAGGAACAGGGTAACGGCATCGGGATCGGAAAAACGGGTCTGATACCAGTGCTTCAATACTTCTAACATGACGGCATCCTTACATCACTGGGGCTCAAGATGGCTGTTTCGCCCCGACAACCAACTGCAAAGAGAGGGTATTGTCCGGTTCTTGCTGCATCTCGACATGGTGGCCCTGACGGTGCAGATAGGCCGGAATATCCTGCCGGGAGCCCGCATCGGCCAGCCGGATGGTGACGGTTTGACCGCTTTTGGCCTCCCTTAACCAGAGCTTGAGCCGGATCAGCGGCTCGGGGCAACGCCAGGGGGTCAGGTCGAGAACTTCCATGGGGGCTCCATCAGGCAGGTGGCCGCTATTATGGCCGTGATAAGAGCGTGAAACAACGCTTGTAGCCCTTGATGGGCAAGGGTATTCTGCCGAGGCCCTTTCTGATGGAGATAGAGATAACGTGGCACGCTTTTCCCCCCTGATGGCATCGCTTCCCCTGCTGGCTTCCCTGATGGGCGCCACGTTTCATGCCGAGGCCAACAATCAGCTTCCCGACATCGGCACGGCCGGGGTGGCGGCCCTGCCCATCGAGCAGGAAGTGCGTTACGGCAACGCTTTTATGCGCTTTGCTCGTGCGGGTTTGCCGATCATCGATGATCCGGTGCTGAGCCAGTACATTGACGATCTGGGTCAGCGACTGCTGACCAACGCCGATGGGGTGCGTTTCCCGTTTACCTTCTTCCTCATCAATGATCCCAGCATCAACGCGGCCGCTTTCCTCGGCGGGCGAGTCAAGGTGCACACCGGCCTCTTCCTCTACGCCGACAGCGAGAGCGAGCTGGCCTCGGTACTGGCCCACGAAATCACCCATGTGACTCAGCGCCATATCGCCCGTTACATGGAGGCGCAGGCGAGCAGCTCTGCAGTGACCCTGGCCGGTCTGGTGGGCTCCATCGCGCTGGCGGTGATCAACCCGACTGCCGGTATCGCCGCGCTGCAGACTACGCTGGGCCTCTCCATGCAGTCGGCCATCAACTACACCCGCGACAACGAATATGAAGCGGATCGCATCGGCATGAAGACCCTCTATGATGCCGGTTTCGACCCCATGGGGATGGCCAACTTCTTCCAGAAACTGGCTGCCGAATACCGTTACGCCAGCAAGCCGCCTGAAATGCTGCTCACTCACCCGCTGCCGGAGACCCGGATCAGCGAGGCCCGCGCTCGGGCGGGCAGCTATGGCCGCCGCGACTTGCCGCCCAGCCTCGACTTCTGGCTGGCCAAGGTGCGGATTCAGGTGCGTTTTGGTACCGATACCCCGCAGGGGCTGCTGAGCTACTTCGATACCCGGATCCAGAAGGGGGATTACCCGCTCAAGGATGCCGCCATCTATGGCAAGGCGCTGGCGCTGATCCAGCTCAAGCGCACCGACGAGGCTGATACCCTGATGCAGGAGCTGGCGGCCCGTCATCCGGAAGATCTCTTTATCGTCGATGCCCAGACTGACATCGATCTGGCCAAGGGGCGCAGTGCCCAGGCCATTGCGCGCCTCGAGAAGTTCCGCAGCCGGATGCCGGACAACGAAGTGGTGGTGGTCAATCTCGGCAACGCCTACCTCGAGAGCGGCAACTACAAGAAATCCATCGCCATCCTTGACCCCTATGCCCGTGCCCATGAGGAGAACAATCTGGCCTGGAACCTGCTGGCTGATGCCTATCGCAAGGCAGGCAGAATGACCGAGCTGCATATGGCGCGGGCCGAGATGCTCTCGCTGCGCGGGGATTATCAGGCAGCCATCGACGAACTGATCGTGGCGCGCGGTACCACCAGCGACCGGATGACTCTGGCTCGTCTGGAGGCGCGCATCACCGAGCTGGAGCGGGCCAAGAAGGATCTCGACAGCCTCAAGGGCTAACGAAACTGGTTTTGGCCAAGCAAATAAGGGCGCACTATGGTGCGCCCTTGTTGTTTATGGCGGTGGCGTGATGTACATGACGGTGATTGCAGCGATGGGCTAGTGACGCATGCTGCTGGCGGTCGCCTTGAGCATCTCGATCTGCTGCTGGTCGAGCTCGCCGACCAGCGTCTTCTTGAGCTTGCCCTCGCTATCAAGCAGATAGCTGGTGGGCAGGCCGCTTGGGTGAGGGAATGGGAGGCTGGCATCTTCATTGGCAATAAGGAGCGGCACCTTGATGTGATACTGCGCAGCCAGCTTGTCCAGCTCTGCTGGCGTGGTCGGGTCGTAGTTGATGGCCACCACTGTGATCTGGCCTTCTGCCGCCAGCGCGTTGAGGCGCGGCATCTCCCGCAGGCAGGGGGCGCACCAGGGGGCGAAGTAGTTGACCAGCAGCGGCTTGCCGGCAAAGTGGCGCAGGCTGACCGACTGCCCTGTTGCATCGGTAAATTCGGGGGCGGGTGTGCAGGCGCCCAGCAGGCCAGCCACAATCAGCCAACAAATTCGTTTCAATTCCTTTCCACTGCCGCTTACCCTGACCATCACTTTCCCCTACAATAGCGCCGTTTCTAATCCCATCTTGCGATTAATCAGGGAGTTACCATGAGCGAGACCCAAATCTACCACAATCCGCGCTGCTCCAAGAGTCGCGAAACCCTGGCCCTGCTGGAACAGCACGGGATCGCCCCTGATGTGGTGCTCTATCTGGAGCAGGCCCCGAGCGAAGATGAGATCCGCAACCTGCTCTCTCTGCTCGGTTTTAGCGATCCCCGCCAGCTGATGCGCACCAAGGAAGAGCTCTACAAGGAGCTGGGATTGGCCGATGTCAGCGGTGATGCCCTTATTCGCGCCATGCACCAGCATCCCAAGCTGATCGAGCGCCCCATTGTCATCAAGAATGGTCAGGCCCGTATTGGTCGCCCACCGGAGCAGGTGCTGGAGATCCTCAAGTGAACACCCGCTTCGCACGTTGGCTGACCCTGGTCGGCTTCTTCGGCCTGCTTGGCTGGGTCATCCTCTGGCATCTGTGGCTGTCGCCCCATCCGGACCTCAACCCCTGGCTGCTGCCGGTGATCTGGACGGTGCCGCTGCTCTTCCCTCTCAAGGGGATAGTGCAGGGCAACCCCTACACCCACGCCTGGGGCAACTTCGTGTTGATGCCCTATTTCCTCCACGCCCTCACCCTGATCACCACGGATGAGGGGGAGCGGTGGCTGGCGGTGGTGGAACTGCTGTTCACCACTCTCGCCTTTATCGGCACCATCTATTACGCCCGACTGCGTGGTCGCGAACTTGGCTTAAGCATTCGCAAAAAGAAAGACGAAGCCAACTGATGACAAACGCCCCGCAAGGGGCGTTTTTTATGGGGAAGCAGCTCTATCCAGAGGGATCACTGTGCCCCTTGGGCTGCCCGATATTGGGCCAGCTGCTGCAGGCTAAAGTCCATCAGCGCGGGATAGAAGCGCAGAAATCCCGCCTCGCATGTTTGCCACTGCGATTCATCGAGGAGTTGCAGCGCCTCTCCCAGTGGTACCGGGCGGCGCAGTCGGCGACCGATGCCATTCAGCGCTTGCCCCAGCCCCTCCCTGTGGCGGTAGGAGGCGAGCCAGTTCTGCTCGGCCATCCGTTTGAGGGGGAGTGGCAGTCCGTCCGGCAGGCGTGGGTGATCGGCCAATAGCTGGTCATAACTGCGTTGCAGGAAGCGGGGCAGGGGTTCGGTACTGACCAGCTCCCAGTGCTGGCTCAGCCAGTGGTCGTAGATCATATCCACCACTATGCCGCCAAAGCGGCGCCAGGGGGCCTCGAAACAGGCGACGGCCGCCTTGTGCTCGGGGTGGCTGTCGGTGAAGGCATCAATTTTGCGGTGCAGCCAGATCCCCTCATCGAAGTGGGCGGCAAGCCCCGTGGGCAGCGTGCCTTTGACGAAATCGCCGAGCAGATTGCCGGTGAGGGAGCTTCGGGTGTGGGCAGCCAGATGGAGATGGGCCAGAAAATTCATCGGTCGCTGTGGGTCTGTTATGGGATGGCAAGGTGCTTCGAGCCTAACGGATCCCGCCCGCCTTGACCATGTCGGGATTTTGCTACTGCCTGGCGGCTGCCTCTTGCCGGGCAAAATTCGGGCGTGCTAAGGTGATTCCATCTTTGTCACAGGACGCGACAAACCACCATGATGCGCAAAGCCAGAGGCTTTTTTCTGGCCTTCTACTTCAAGCCTTTCTATCTCTCCGAGTGGTTCGACGAATAGATCGAACCTCTGGAGCAGTTCACTGACGCCCGCTCGGGCGTGATCTTGCTCATCCAGATTTTGCCGCTTTTGGTCATCGCATGCATTCGCCTGCGGTGCCTTGTCCGCGCCTGTGCGCTTTTTATGTAATGGAGTACTCAAGATGAAGATCAGACTGACCCTCTCAGCCCTGTTTGTTGCCAGCCTGCTGGCCACCCCCGCCATGGCCAAGGAGTGGAAAACCGTGCGCTTCGGGGTGGAGGGGGCCTACCCGCCCTTCTCCTGGACCGATGCGTCGGGCGAGATCAAGGGGTTTGATATCGATCTCGCCAACGCCCTCTGTCAGCAGATGGCGGTCAAGTGCGAGCTGGTGGCGCAGGATTGGGACGGCATGATCCCGGCCCTGCTGTCGCGCAAATACGACGCCATCATCGCTGCCATGTCGATCACCGACGAGCGGCGCCAGAAGGTCGATTTCACCGAGAAATATGCCCATATTCCCAATCGCTTTGTGGCGGCCAAGGGGACCGAGCTGACGCTGACCCCGGAAGGCATGGCGGGCAAGCGCATCGGGGTGCAGCGTGCCACCACCCACGACAAGTACCTGACCGACAATTTTGGCTCGAATGTCACCATCGTCCGCTACGGCAATGCCGATGAGGCCTATCTCGATCTGAAGGCGGGTCGGGTGCTGGCTCTGCTGGCCGATGCCTCTGCCATCGAGCAGGGGCTGCTTGGCAAAGAGGGGGGCGACAAGTTCGATTATGTGGGGCCCACCCTGACCGATCGCCAGTGGTTTGGTGATGGCATGGGGATCGCCGTGCGCAAGAGCGATAAGGAGCTCAAGGGCAAGCTGGACGAGGCGATAAAGGCACTGCGTGCCAATGGCACCTATCAGCAGATCAACCAGAAGTACTTCAAGTACGATATATATGGTGGTTGACGGGGGGAGGGAGCTTGCTCCCTCTCTTTTCATTGGGCAAGCGACAATCGTGCAAGGAGGATCGCCATGTTGACCCTGATCGAGGGGGCCGAGATCTTCAGCCCCACCCACCTTGGCCAGCAGGATCTGCTGGTGGCCGATGGCCGTATCGCCTGGATGGGCAAGGGGTTGACGGTGCCCACAAACTGGCCGCTGCACAGGGTCGGTGGTCGAGGCCGCTATCTGGTGCCCGGGCTGGTGGATCCGCTGGCCCATATCACGGGGGGCGGTGGTGAGGGGGGCTTTGCTTTTCGCACCCCTGAACTGGCGGCGAGCGAGGCGCTCAAGGCCGGCGTCACCACCCTGGTGGCGGCGCTCGGCACCGATAGCCTGACCCGCTCCCCCGCGCAGGTGCTCGGCAAGGTGCGCGAGTTTCGCGCCGCCGGGGTGAGCGCCTTTATGTATACCGGCTCCTACCATCTGCCTGTCAAAACTCTGACCGGTACGGTGGAGTCGGACATCATCCTGATCCCCGAGGTATTGGGGGTGGGGGAGGTGGCCATCAGTGACCACAGATCCAGTGCGCCGACCCACGATGAGCTGGCCAGGCTTGCCAGCGAGGCGCGAGTGGCCGGGCTGCTTGCGGGCAAGAGCGGGGTCAGCTTCTTCCATGTCGGGGATGGCAAGGGGGCATTGGCGCCCCTGCGGGCCCTGCGCGATGAGACCGATATTCCGCTGCGCCAGCTCTATCCCACCCACTGCAACCGCAACCCCTGGCTCTTTGCCGAGGCCATCGAGTGGGGCAAGGCAGGAGGTTGGGTCGACCTCACCACCTCGAGCTTTCCCGATCTGCTGGAGGATGGCGAGCGGCTTGCCGCCGATGCGCTCGTCGAGCTGCTGGCCGCCAATGTGCCTGCCGAGCGCATCACCTTCAGCTCGGATGCCAACGCCAGCCTGCCGCGCTTTGATGGCGAAGGGCGGCTAATCGAGATGCGCTGCGGCCAGATTGCCAGCCTGTGGCAGCAGTGCGTGCGCGCGACCCGGCTCGGTGTCTCGCTGGAGAAGGCATTGGCCGCGGTGACGAGCAATCCGGCACAGGCGCTGGGGCTCGGCAGCAAGGGGCGTATCGGGGTCGGGCAGGATGCGGATCTGCTGCTGGTGCACGACCGGACGTTTGCTATCGAACGGGTGATGAGTGGCGGCCAATGGCGCGAATAAGGCTGCGGGCAATATCGCAGCCAGTGCGAGTGCGTGGTTGCTCCAAACAGCAAAAGCCCGACAACAAGGTCGGGCTTTTTTATCTGCAATGTGGGAATCAGGCTTAGAGCGCCAGAAACCCGAGGATCAGGATGGGGCCGAGCAGGCTCAGGATAAAGCCGGAGACAATGGCCACCGGCACCACCTGAATGCCCCCTGATTTCTGGATAACCGGCAGGGTGAAGTCCAGCGCCGTGGCGCCGCCGTAACCGATGGCCGCCGAAGGGTGGCGTCGCATCAGGACCGGGATGATCAGAATGGCGATAAGCTCGCGCCCAAGATCGTTGATAAAGGCAGCAGAACCGAGCACCGGCCCCAGTTTGTCGGCCACCAGAATGCCGGAGAGCGAATACCAGCCGAAGCTCGAGCTCATCGCCAGACCATGGGTAAAGGGCATACCCAGCAACTGGGCCGCCAGCAGGCTGCCCAGCCAGCTGCTGAGGATGACGGTGGCGGCTATCTTCATCCCCCAGGGGTTGAGCAGGATCTGGCGCAGCCGCATGCCGGAGTTGCGCATCTGCACCCCGATGAGAAACAGCAGCAGCATCAGGGCCCACTCACTCCACTTGTCGATGGGCAGTGCGCGCAGATCCACCAGTAGACCCAGCAGCACGCCGCCGAGCACCACAAAGCAGAGCTGCAGGGATTCCCACAACAGGTGCAGCTTGCCCGGCATCTTGGCATCGCTCGCCTCGTGGGTCGGCGGCGTGCGCTTGTCGAGCCACCAGAGGGCCAGCAGGTTGCAGAGCGTGATCGCGGTGAGCATCACCCCGGCGACCTTGAAGATCACCGCCAGATTGCTGCCCAGGTTCTCCACATAGGCAAGCCCGAGCCCCATCAGAAACAGAATGAGGTAGACCATCTTGCCCAGACTCTGGTTGACCAGCTTGATCAGCCGGGCAGAGGAGAGGGGGATCAGATAGCCGATTGCCAGTGGCAACAGGATCAGCAACACATTGAGCAGCATCGAGGCCTCGATCACAAAAACTGATAAAAACACCACCTTATCATTACTTATTGGCTCTGTGTCACATATCTCTCGCTTTCATGGTCAAAAACAGCCCTTTTGGGGGCTAATTGTTACTTTTTTGCCACAACCTCTCTGTTTGATAAGGTTCTGTGCGAGCCCGAGTGCACCAATGAAATCAAGTTGATCCGATCTTGGGGTCTGATATTTCGCTCTGCAAGGGTCTGCATAAAGCCATTTTGGTGCCGGTTTGGCACACATCACGCTTTTCTCTTGCCACTGATATGATTGGGGTATAAAAAGGCGGTATCGGAACAGCCATTGAAACGGCTGTTTATGCAAACAAAGTGCTGAAAAATACGCAAAGAGCGAATAAAAATAGAGCGAATCCTCTGAAGACCCTCGTTCTGTATTGTTTTTTCACTATCCGGGTGATATTTTCGCTGAAGGTTGCCATCGGTTAACTTTTTGTTAAATGGACGATGGTTGAGTCACGCCCCTGCGGCGTCTAGGGACAGACAAGGTTGTAATGGATGAGCGACGTTGCCGCACTGGAAGTACGTGATCTGCACAAATATTTTGGCACCCACGAAGTGCTCAAGGGCATCGACATGACCGCCCACAAGGGGGATGTGATCTCCCTTATCGGCTCCTCCGGCTCGGGGAAGTCGACCTTTCTTCGCTGTATCAATCTGCTTGAAACCCCCTCATCCGGCACCGTCTCGCTCCATGGCGAGTTGATCCGGATGAAAACCAGCCGCGCCGGCGAGCGGTTGCCCGAGGATATGCGTCAGGTGGAGCGGATCCGCAGCCGACTGGCCATGGTGTTTCAAAGTTTCAATCTCTGGTCACACATGACCATCATGCAGAACATCATCGAAGTGCCGATCCAGGTGCTCAAGGTGCCTCGCGCCGAAGCACTGGCCAAGGCAGAGCAACTGCTCAACCGGGTTGGACTCTGGGAGCGGCGCGACTACTATCCCGGTCACCTCTCCGGTGGTCAGCAGCAGCGGGCCGCCATTGCCCGTGCGCTGGCGGTAGAGCCCGAGGTGATGCTGTTTGACGAACCCACCTCGGCGCTGGATCCCGAGCTGGTGGGAGAAGTACTTGGCCTGATGCGCGAGCTGGCCGAAGAGGGACGCACCATGCTGGTGGTGACCCACGAGATGTCGTTTGCCCGGGATGTATCGAACAAGGTGATGTTTCTGCATCAGGGGCGGGTGGAAGAGGAGGGCAACCCCAAGGAGATTTTCGCCCATCCCAAATCCGAGCGGTTCAAGCAATTCATCTCCTCCATCTACTGATGGCGGGATGCCTGGTTACCCAATCAACTGTTTTATCAAGGAGAGATACATGAACAAGCTGATGCTGGCGACAGCCGTAGTCACTGCCCTCGCGTCCGGTAGCCTGATGGCCAAGGAGTGGAAAGAGGTCCGGATCGGGGTTGAGGGTGCCTATCCCCCCTTCTCCTGGACCGAGCCCAGTGGCGAGGTGAAAGGCTTTGATATCGACATCGCCAACGCCCTGTGCGAAGAGATGAAAGTGAAGTGCACCCTGGTCAAGCAGGACTGGGACGGCATCATTCCTGCGCTGCTGTCGCGCAAGTTTGACGCCATCATCGCCACCATGGACATCACCGAAGAGCGCAAGAAGAAGGTGGACTTCACCCAGAAGTACCAGCACATTCCGGCCCGCTTCGCCGCCAAGAAGGGCACTGACGTGCAGCTCGACAAAGCCTTTATGGAAGGCAAGTCCGTCGCGGTGCAGCGTGCGACCTCCATGGATACCTTTATTACCGACAACTTCCCCAATGCCACCATCAAGCGTTACGGCACCGCCGATGAAGCCTATCTCGATCTGAAATCCGGTCGTGTGGACTATGTGCTGGCCGACTCTGCCGCCATCACCGACGGTCTGCTGAAGAAAGAGGGGGGTGATGCCTTTGAATTCGTCGGCCCGAAACTGACCGATCCCAAGTGGTTTGGCGAAGGCGCCGGTATTGCAGTGCGCAAGGCTGACAAGGATCTGAAAGAGAAATTCAACGCCGCCATTCTGGCGCTGCGTGCCAACGGCAAGTACAAGGAAATCAACGACAAGTACTTCGAGTTCGACGTTTACGGAGAGTAAAACAAAGAGACGTTTACGGCGAGTAAGTCCAAAGACGTCTACGGCAAGTAACGACAGGTTGATCCCGTCAGTAGTCATCGGGCCCGTCACCTCCCTGAGGGAGTTTACGGGCCCGCATTGATTGCAATGGAGCTGCACATATTTCATTCGGACTGCTATGGAGCCTTCTGGTTAGCAGGTGCGTGAAGATTCAGTGGCGATGGAGCTGCATATGTTTGATTTGAAAGGATACGAAGCCTCGCTGCTGGAGGGCGCCTGGGTCACCCTGGAAGTGGCGCTGGCCTCCCTGCTGCTGGCGTTGCTGCTGGGGATGCTGGGGGCGCTGGCCAAACTCTCTCCCTACAAGTGGGCCAGGGCCATCGCCACCGGCTACACCACCATCATTCGCGGCATCCCCGATCTGGTGCTGATGATGCTGCTCTTCTTTGGCGGCCAGGTGCTGATCAACGGTATCTGCACCTGGGTCAACGAGACTTACAACAGCTGGTTACTGGAGAGTAATCCCAATCAGGAGTGGGTCTCCCTGCTGCCGGACTATATCGACATCAGCCCCTTTGTGGCCGGTGTCGCGACCATCGGCTTTATCTTCGGCGCCTACATGACCGAGACCTTTCGCGGCGCCATTCTGGCAGTGGACAAAGGCGAACTGGAGGCCGCACGGGCCTTTGGCATGCGGGCAACCCAAGTGTTTGTGCGGATCCTCTTCCCCCAGATGATGCGCCACGCCCTGCCGGGGTTTGGCAACAACTGGCTGGTACTGCTGAAAACCACCGCGCTGGTCTCCATCATCGGCCTTGATGACATGGTGCGCAAAGCCTCGCTGGCGGCGGGCTCGACCCAGCAACCCTTCACCTTCTACATGGCGGTGGCGCTGATCTTCCTGATCTTCACCGCAGTCTCCACCTCGGCGCTCAAGTGGGCCGAGCGTCACTATGCCATCAAGACGAGGTAAGCCATGGATTTCTCAATCATTCTCAAAGAGTGGCCCACCTACTGGGAGGGGCTCTATACCACCGTCTGGCTGGTGGCCCTCTCTCTGATCCTTGGGTTGATGCTGGCGGTGCCCATGGGCATCCTGCGCAATAGCCGCAACTGGCTGATCAAGGGGCCGATCTGGGCCTATATCTACTTCTTTCGCGGCACCCCGCTGCTGGTGCAGCTCTTTATCATCTACTACGGCGCCGCCCAGTGGGAGTGGCTGAAGAACAGTGCCGCCTGGTCGCTCTTCTCCGAAGCCTGGTTCTGTGCGCTGCTGGCCTTTACCCTCAATACCGCCGCCTATACCGCCGAGATCGTGCGCGGGGCGGTACACAATATGCCGCGTGGCCAGATTGAGGCAGCCAACGCCTTTGGCATGACCCGCTGGCAGACCCTGACCCGGATTATTTTGCCCAACTCGTTTCGTCGGGCACTGCCGGCTTACAGCAACGAGGTGATCTTCATGCTGCAGGGCTCGGCGGTGGCGGGCATCATCACCATCGTCGATCTGACCGGCGCGGCGCGGATCATCAACTCCCGCTACTACAGTCCGTTCGAGGCGTTTTTGACCGCAGGGCTGCTCTATATGCTGCTCACCTTTGTCATCGTCTGGCTGTTCAAGAAGTGGGAAGCGCGCTGGCACGCTCACCTGCGCCCGCGCAATGTGTAAGGGTTGAGCTGCCAAGATGAGCGAAAATGGCTCCGCCTGTTGCAGGCGGGGCCATTTTTTATCTTTATCCTCTGCCCGCCCGGTTTGCCAAATAGTGCCCGAGCAGGGAGAATGCAGCACTCCCGAGCGCAGTCAGTCGTTGGCTGCGTGCTTTATCCCCCAGTTCCCGAGGTTTTATGTACCGGATATTGTTTGAGCATCCCGCTTTCCTGGTTATCGACAAGCAGCCCGGCATCGGCATGCATGACGAGAAGGGCGACTGGGAGTCGGTCAATCCGGGACTGGTCAATCGCGTGAAGGCCGATACCGGGCTCACCCTCTATCCGGTACACCGGCTCGACAAGATGACCTCCGGTCTGGTGCTGCTGGCCCGCACCACGGAGGCGAACCGTGAGCTGAGCATGGCTTTTGCGGCCCGTGAGGTGAGTAAACAGTATCTGGCGCTCTCCGATCGTAAACCGAAGAAGAAGCAGGGTTGGGTGAAGGGGGATATGCAAAAGGGGCGCGGCGGCAGCTGGATGCTGGCGCGCACGCTGGATAATCCTGCTATCAGCTGGTTCGATTCACTGTCGGTGCGCGAGGGGGTGCGGCTCTATCGCATCAAGCCGCAGACCGGCAAGACCCACCAGATCCGGGTTGCCCTCAAAAGCATCGGCGCCCCCATTCTCGGGGATGAACGCTATGGCGGTACATCAGCCGATCGTGGCTATCTGCATGCCTGGCAGCTCAGCTTTACCCTGGCGGGCGAGCCCTTCGACTTTGTCTGCCCGCCCACGCAGGGGGCCGAGTTTGTCACCCCCGAGCTGACCGCGGCGATTGCCGCTCTTGCACCTTGAGGCTCCCATGATAAGCCGCTCGCCAGCTGAACCAGTGGTGCCGAAAGAGAGTGGGGGGAATCGAGAGTGCGGGGGGGCTGCGCGCTGGATCCTGGCCGACTTTGACGACACCCTGGCTCCAGGCGACAGCCACGCCGGTCTGCTGCGCTATATCCTGCGCCGCCGGATCTGGCCGCTGCTGCTGTTGCCAGTGATTGCGCTGGGTGGGTTGGTCTATTTGTTACCAAGTCAGCTGCTACCCAGCCAGCGGCGGCGCGGAATCTCCCTTATCTGGTGGGCCATCACGTTGGGGCTTTCCCCTTTGGACTGGCGCAAGCTGGTGCGCGCCTATTGCCGCACCAGGCCGGGGCTGTATCGTCAGGCTCGCGAATTGCTGCAAAGCGAGGGGGCGCGCTGCTGGGTGATCTCCGCCAGTCCCTGCGCGCTGGTGCGAGCCCAGCTCTATCAGCAACTGCCCGGCCAGTTGCCCCACCGGATCATTGGCTCGCAGATGCACTACCGTTTTGGTGGCCTGATGCCGCGCTTCTATTGCCACGGACAGCACAAGCTGCTGCCAGAGATTTGCGCCCTCGATGCCGAGCTGGCCTTGAGCGACAGCCTGCACGATCTGCCACTGCTGGGGTTGGGGGAAGAGGCGTGGCTGATCAATCCAACGCCTGTGCGACTGCAAAAGGCCCGGGCCTGCTTGCCCCATCTGATGGTCAAAAACTGGCAACTGTAAGCCAAAGCTGACAGCCATACTGATCGTCACCGTTTGATCCGCAGGGCTGCCGCTTGAATGTCACATTATATTTACATCTTTTGCTGCCAGCTGCGAAAAACTATCTGCAACCCGCCTCTTCTCTTCCTGCTACGCCCTGCTTCTAATGAAACAAGTTGTTAACACTTGCCGCGCCGCTGGGTGCTGCAATCCGTTTTAACCGAATCAAGAGCAAGGAGCGCCCGATGAATGCCACCTCTTCCGCCACCCACACCATCAATCCGTTAGGCACTGACGGTTTCGAGTTTGTCGAGTACACGGCCCCCGATGCCAAGGGGATTGCCGCTCTCAAGAGCCTGTTCGTTTCGCTCGGGTTTGCCGAGGTCGCCAAGCACAAACACAAACAGTGCTGGCTCTACCGGCAGGGGGATATCAACTTTGTGGTCAATGCCGAGCCCCACTCCCAGGCGGAGCAGTTTGCCAGCCTGCACGGACCGAGCGTTTGCGGCATGGCATTTCGGGTGAGCGATGCGGGTAAAGCCCAGCAGTACGCCATCGCCAAGGGGGCCAAGCCCTTTGTCGGCAAGATTGGCCCGATGGAGCTCAATATTCCCGCCATCTACGGTATCGGCGAGAGCACTCTCTCCTTTGTTGACCGTTATGGCGACAAGGGCTCCATCTATGACGTGGATTTTGTCTTCTACCCCGACTGGCAGGCCCGGATGGCAGAGGTGGATGCCGGTCTTATGGAGATCGATCACCTGACCCACAACGTCCATCGCGGCAATATGGATGTCTGGTCCAACTTCTACGAGCGGATCGGCAACTTCCGCGAAATTCGCTATTTCGATATCGAGGGCAAGCTGACCGGGTTGCATTCACGCGCCATGACCGCCCCCTGCGGCAAGATCCGCATCCCCATCAACGAGTCGGCGGATGACAAGTCCCAGATTGAGGAGTACCTGCGCCAGTACAAGGGGGAGGGGATCCAGCACATCGCCATGGCCTCCAGCGATATCTACCACACCATCCGCACCCTGCGCAGCCGCGGTACCGGCTTTATGCCGACGCCCGATACCTACTACGAGAAGGTGAACAGCCGGGTCGAGGGGCATCAGGAGGATCTGGCGGCCCTCAAAGAGCTGCGTATCCTCATCGACGGCTCTCCTACCAAAGATGGCATCCTGTTGCAGATCTTCACCGATACCGTGATAGGCCCGGTCTTCTTCGAGATCATCCAGCGCAAGGGCAACGAAGGGTTTGGCGAGGGCAATTTCAAGGCGCTGTTTGAATCGATCGAGCTGGACCAGATCCGCCGTGGTGTGCTGGATGGCGGCGAGGATGAGACGGGTGCCCGCAAAGAGGGAGCGAGCGATGCGTAACTGGATTAACTTCCCCCATCGGGAGGGGACCCACTCCCGGCAGGCCCATGCCGACCTGCCGGAACAGGCTATCTATGAGCGCGAGCTGGGGCGCAGCGGCTTTTTCGGCCCCGCCACCCACATGCACCACAAGCATGCCCCCACCGACTGGAGCAGTTGGGAGGGACCGCTGCGGCCACGGCTGTTTGACCTCAATGCCCTGCAAGAGGAGGTGAGTTCCCTCTCTCCCTGGGTGGCTCCCGACATTCTCAGCAACCCCCACTGCCGCTATCGCATCTGGCGGCTCTCCGAGGCGATGCCGTTTCTGGTGCGCAACGCCGACGGCGACGAGCTGCTCTTTATCCACGAAGGGAGCGGCGAGTTCTTCTGCGACTACGGCCACCTGACTCTTCGCGATGGCGACTACGTGGTGATCCCCCGTGGCACCATGTGGCGCATCGAGCCGACAGCGCCCCTGTTCATCCTGATGATCGAGGCGACCAACGACAGCTACCAGCTGCCGGACAAGGGGCTGGTGGGCAATCACGCCATCTTTGACCCGGCGGCGCTGGATGTGCCTGCCATCAACGAACGCTTTTTGGCCCAGCAGGATGAGAATCCCTGGTCGCTGCAGGTCAAACGCCACGATCAGGTGTCGGTCATTACCTGGCCCTTCAACCCGCTGGATGCGCAAGGTTGGCACGGGGACTTGTGCGTGGTGCGCCTCAACTGGCGGGATATCCGCCCGCTGATGAGCCATCGCTACCATCTGCCGCCGTCGGCTCATTCGACCTTTGTGGCGAGCCGCTTCGTGATTTGTACCTTCGTGCCGCGCCCCATCGAGAGCGATCCCGGCGCCCTCAAGGTGCCCTTCTATCACAGCAATGACGATTACGACGAGGTGCTCTTTTACCACGCGGGGGATTTCTTCAGCCGGGACAATATCGAGCGGGGCATGGTCACCTTCCATCCCGCCGGTTTCACCCACGGCCCCCATCCCAAGGCGTTTGCGGCGGGGCAGGCCTATGCCAAGAAGTTCACCGACGAGGTGGCGGTCATGCTCGATACCCGCGATGCGCTGAACGTTGGCAGTCTGTGCGAAGGGATCGAGAACACCCGGTATGTCTCCAGCTGGCAGCGACCGGACGCTGCTGCCGGCAAATAAGGAATCGCTTATGAAATTGGCAACATTGAACAATGGCAAGCGCGATGGCGTTTTGGTGGTGGTGAGCCGGGATCTGAGCCGGGCGGTACGGGTGAGCGAGATTGCTCCCACCCTGCAGGCCGCCCTCGACGAGTGGGCCGAGGTTGCCCCCAGGCTGGAGGTTGTCTATCAGCAGCTTAACGAAGGCCGCGTGGCCGAGGCGTTCGCCTTTGACGAAGCGTCTTGCCTCTCTCCGCTGCCGCGCGCCTACCAGTGGGCCGATGGCAGCGCCTACGTCAACCATGTGGAGCTGGTGCGCAAGGCCCGCGGCGCCGAGATGCCGGAGAGCTTCTGGCACGATCCGCTGATGTATCAGGGGGGCTCCGACAGCTTCCTCGCCCCCCGTGGGCCGATTGTCATGGGCTCCGAGGAGTGGGGGATCGATTTCGAGTCGGAAGTGGCCATCATCACCGACGATGTGCCGATGGGGGTGAGCCCGCAGGGGGCTGCCAGCCACGTCAAATTGCTGATGCTGGTCAACGATGTGAGCCTGCGCAACCTGATCCCGGGGGAGCTGGCCAAGGGCTTTGGCTTCTTCCAGTCCAAACCGTCCAGCGCCTTCTCGCCGGTGGCCATCACTCCGGATGAGCTCGGCGATGACTGGCGTGATGGCAAGGTCCATCTGCCGCTTCTGACCCACCTCAACGGTGCCCTGTTTGGTGCGCCCGAAGCCGGGGTGGACATGACCTTCAACTTCTTCGAGCTGATTGCCCATGCGGCCAAGACCCGCCCCCTTGGTGCGGGATGCATCATCGGCTCGGGCACCGTCTCCAACTACGATCGCAGCGCCGGTTCATCCTGCATCGCCGAGCGCCGCATGCTGGAAATTCTTGATTGTGATCAAGCTATAACCCCCTATTTGCAGTTTGGTGATAGAGTGTCGATCGCGATGGAAGATCGCTCTGGCCAAAACCTGTTTGGCACCATCTCTCAACGGGTGGTGCCAGCGAGCGGTCAGGGAGGTTGATGACCAGCGCCGGTTGGCGGCAAGGATATTCGGGATATTTCCGGATCACGACGAGCCCTCAACCGGTGCCGGATACACAAGGAGGCAGGTGGCGAGCACCTGCCGGGCTTCGGGCCCAGATAAGATGCAGGGACAGATTATGTTGCAGTTGTTTGGCTATTGGCGTTCGTCGGCAAGTTTTCGGGTAAGGATCGTGTTGCAGCTCAAGGGGCTCGCCTACGAGCAGCATCCCATCAATTTGCGGCAAGGCGAGCAGAGCGAGAAGGCCTATCGCCGGATCAATCCGCAAGGGCTGGTGCCGTTTCTGGTGGATGGCGATGTGCAGATCGGTCAGTCGGTCGCCATCATGGAGTACCTTGACGAGACCTATCCCGCCTACTCCCTGATGCCCTCTTCCCCCGACGCGCGGGCCCGAGTGCGCCAGATCGTCAATATGATCGCCTGCGATATCCACCCGCTCAACAATCTGCGGGTGCTCAACTATCTGGAAGAGCACTTCAGGGCCAACAACGAGCAGGAGGCCCGCTGGTATCGCCACTGGATTGACGAGACCTTCACCGCCCTCGAACAGCTGTTGATGACCACCGCCGGTGTCTACTGCGTTGGCAACGAAGTGACCCTGGCTGACTGCATGCTGGTGCCCCAGGTCTACAACGCCCGCCGCTACGACATGACCCTGGACGATTACCCCACTATCCGCCGCATCGTCGCCAATTGCGAACAGTTGCAAGCCTTTATCAAGGCGGCCCCCGCCAACCAGCCGGATGCGCAGTGACCTACTGACTTGAATCGCGGGATGGCGTCAGCACGCCATCCCGCGCGTTATATCTCCTCATCTTTTTATTCCCCTTCTGTATGCGCCTTGCGTGCCTTGTGTTGACGGCTGAATGTCGCCAAGGATCCTGCACTTGTCACACTTATCAACATTTTGCATCGATTGAGTCTTTATTGTTGGTGTTTTGGGCTGCCAGTCACACTCAAGTCAGTTGATTGGGCCTAGTATCGCCACGCCAGCGGGACAGCGGAAAGCAGAAATGCGCACAGGTCGCCTATCAGGGGGCCTGGCTACCTCCCTGGTTTCCATGGTTTATTCGCACTGCTCTTTTTCGTGTTTACGGTTTGATGGCCCGCACTGCCCGCCCGTGTCACCGCGCAGATCCCTTGTGACAGCGGCAGGTTGACTGGCGCGCCACCGCTTATTTGCAACCACTCTGTGCAACAAGGAGATCTTATGTATTCCTTCAAAAAGTGCGTCGTCGCACTCTCCATCAACCTTGCTCTCTTCTCGTCGGCGTTCGCCTGTACCACCTTGCTGGTCGGCAGTGAAGCCAGCGCCGATGGCTCCATGATGGTGGCCCGCAGCGCCGACAGCGATGCCCTGAAAGCCCAGCATTTCGTGATCCATCCGGCCAAGCAGGGGCAGAGCGGTATGCACAGCTCCAAGGCTCACAATGGCGCCAATGATTTCAGCTACCCCTTGCCGAAAAACTCCCTGCGCTATACCACGGTACCGAACTGGAAGACCCAGCTGCATGGCGCCACCGGGTTCAACGAGAAGGGAGTCGGGGTGAGCGGCACCGAGTCCATTTTTGCCTCACCCGAAGCGCTCGCCTTTGACCCCTATGTGGAAGATAAGGGGATCACCGAGGATGACATTCCCGATGTGTTGCTCTCCCGGTCCACATCGGCCCGCGAGGCGATCTCGTTGCTTGGCAACATCATCGAGACCATAGGCGCGGGAGAGGGATTTGGTGTCGCCGTGGTGGATGATAACGAGCTCTGGTATCTGGAGACTGCCACCGGCCATCACTGGATGGCGCAGCGTCTGCCGAAAAATCACTACTTTGCCACCGGCAATCAGGGCCGCCTGCAGCAGTACGATCCCGCCAGTGCCGATATGATGGGATCGAAAAATCTGATCGAATTTGCCACCGAGAAGGGGCTCTACCATCCGCAAAAGGATGAGGCGTTCAACTTCTCGAAAGCCTATACCCGTGATGACGAGCGGGACCGTACCTATAACGATCCGCGGGTCTGGACCATCCAGCAGATGTTCAACCCCTCGCTCAAGCAGGCGGTGGATGCCGGTCGTCAGTTCCCGGTCACCCTCGCCCCCGAGAAGAAAATGACGCTGGAGGAGGTCAAGGCGGTGCTGCGCAATCACTATGACGGCACCGAGCACGATCCCTACAGCAAGGGGTTGAACGGTCAGGAGCCGTGGCGCCCTGTCAGTGTGTTCCGCACCTACGAGTCCCACGTGATGCAGGTACGCCCCTGGATGCCGCGTGAGGTGGGGGAGGTGACCTATGTGGGCCTCGGCATGGCGGACTTGACCGCCTTCGTTCCCTACTACAGCGGTCTGGAAGCCTATCCGGCGCACTATGCCATGGGCAGTGACAAGGCCGACAGCGACTCCATCTACTGGAAATATCGCAAACTGCAGACCCTGGTGATGACCGATTACCCCAAATTGGCCCCCATAGTGAAGCAGGCGTACCAGAGCTGGGAGGCGAAGATCGCCAAAGAGCAGAAAGAGATGGAAGCCAGCTACCTGAAAACGGTCAAAACCGACAAGGCCGCCGCCAACAGCATGCTCAACGACTTCAATCTGCGGGTGATGAAGGAGGCGGAAACGCTGACCGACGATCTCACCAACCAGATCTTCACGGTGCGCACCCAGGATATTCAGACCGATATTTTCTTCGCCAACAAAGCGAAAAAGGACTGATTGCACCCCATGATGTGGTGGGGCGGCAGAGCGTGTCGTCATCCATGTCTTGAGTATGGTGATCTTCTCACTGTCACCTTTGTTATCAGAAGACGACATAACGAAAAGCCTTCACGGGAGTGAAGGCTTTTTTGCAGAGTGTGTTCAGATGAGCACGACGAAGTCTGTCTGGCTAAAAACGGTACTCGATATGGAGGGTATGGCTGTCCAGCCCCGGGTTCTTGTCATACATATAGGCGTTGGACATGTGCTCATACTGATAGCCGATCAGCCAATTCTTGGTGATGGCGTAACCGAGGCCGATACCCAGAGCGAACTGCAAGGGACCGCCGTAATCCTTGTAGCCGTGGCCGCGGGTGCCAAATTGATACTGATCGAGCCAGACCATTTCGCCGGGGATCCAGGTCACCCAGTTACCCCATTGGCATTCGATACGGGCACCGCCTCCCAGTCTTGCTGTCTCTTCATCTTCTACCTTGAGGGTACCGCCACGCACTCCCAATCCAAATTGACAGGCCGAGTCTCCCCAGCGCCAGAACATGTGGTGAAACTTGGCATCGGCGATCTTGATGTCAAGCTTTTCATTGCTGAACGCCTTGCCCAGCTGCAGGGCAAGAATATTGTCATTGGCCACGGCCCCTGTGCTGGTGAGCAGTGAAACCAGCAGGCCAATCCTTGATAGAGTGTTAGCGTCCATGCCCCCTCCAATGTCGTTGAGACCCTGTGGTGCCGATTCAATCGGACACATATCAGGCATAGTCAACAGGCAATAACCCTGTCAATCACGGCCAGAAAAACTAAAAAAAACCATGTTGGCGAATAAATGGTCTATCACTTTTATGTTCTCAATAACGGGGGAAAAACGGAGTCTGGCTGAACATTATTTGAACAGCTTGTTATGTGTGATGTTAATGGCGGTCACTTTTCAGGCAATGGCTGAGTGGATTGATGGGGATATCAGAGAGGTTGCCGAACTCGAATAAAGTATTGCCAACCATATTTTAATTGAAAGTTCAATGGATGTGACTCACAAAAATTAATTTCTTTTTGGAGGAGCGAGGGATAATTAAGAAATTTCTAAATTAATCTTGCTTGTCGTCAAAAATATTTACACCGTACGAATACATTTATTACCAATGCTGCTTTGAGTGTAAATCTTTTAAAAACAGAGTCTTGTGTCCCTCTTTGTCGTGTGAAGAATGCAGGTGAGTTTTTTGAGTGTTGACCCAATTGTGGCTTATTGATAGCATTCGAAAAAAATGAGAATAAGTATGATATACGTCACATTGTGACGTTCTCATGCACGGGGTGGGTGCTTACATTGCAATCAATTTCTGTCTGCTTTTTGAGCTGGCAGGCATCGTTATTTTCCCTCCTGTTTTAGTTTTACATCCATTTTGTCTGTTTTTTGTCCGGGAAGATGTCATTGCCGTGCGGTAGCTATGGCAAAAAAACAGTGTTTCGCATCAACATCGCTACATCTTTACAGCAATTGAGCAGCATTGCTCATTTTAGAGCTCATGCCTACTTCTGATGAGACTATTGCTGTTCTGTCTGAGATCCATCATATATCGTGTCTTGCTCGATTCACTCAGAACATTCTGAAATGTGTGCTGTAAATGGTAATTTTTTGAGCAAAGCCCTCTTGTTCAGACTGCCTGGTATCGCTTCGCAGTCTCGGCAGATTGTCTGTTGATGAGGAACTCAAAACCCGCTTTTGCAGTTGCAGGGCTGGGGATGAACAGCCACATGTCAGTTCGTTTTTTGGTCATGAAAGATAATGAGTCGATCGGCAATAGCGTTGCCAGACCATAAGGCGACCTGGCTTTAACAGTTCAACACTTGACTCCATGGGAAATATTGACACATGAATTTTGCAACCCGGTTATTGGCCATATCGTTAGCCATACAAGTTGGTGGCTGTGCATATGAGCCAAAGCAGGTAGAAGCGTCTCGTCCTCTCGTCAACCCGTCAGTTGCTACTGAATTGTATGCCATGCCTCCCGATCTGCAGCAGGCGCTGAATACACTGCCTCAAGGCGCTGCATTCAGTAGAAACAATGTTACCTATACCCTGGGGCAACGCTATGTTTCGGCTCTGGGTCTTGAGTGCGTTGAGTTGTTGTTTAACAGCATGCAAGGCCATTCGCAAAGGCGCGCGGCATGCAAGACTGAAGAACAATGGTATCTGATACCTCAACTGGAACAGACCTCTGTCAGCAACCTTCTTGCTGAGCAATAAAATGAAGGCACATGTTTTGAACAAAATGAAAATTTATCAGCTCGGCACACTTCTGTTTCTCATCAGTACATCCTGCGCAACCATGGCCATTGCCGCCCCGGATTTAGCGCAAGCAAATGGATCATCATTTGGTTACACCCTTTCAGGAAAGGCTGCTGAAAACACCGGCACCCAGCTTGGTGGTCAAGCAGCACTGAGTGGGCAGGCCAACACAAGTTCAACGACCGGGAGTTTTACTCAACAGAATCGTCAAGGGATGTTGTTACCCGGTGAGGCAGATGTACGTAAATTACTGCCCCTGGCAGAGGCTGGATTACCTCCTCCCTATGGCGCCAATCTGTTTGCCGGTGGCTATGAGACCGAACGCAGCGATGGCTTGAATGACAATTATCTGATAGCGCCAGGGGACAAGCTTAATATCTGGATCTGGGGTGCCGTCAATTTTTCAAATGTAGTGACGGTAGATAATCAGGGCAATATTTTCATCCCTGATGTCGGCCCGATAAATGTCAAGAATGTACCTGCCAGCCAGGTCAATAATCTGGTGACCAGCAGGATTGGCGATGTTTTTACAAATAATGTCAATATCTACGTCAACCTGCTGACAACAACTCCCGTGAGTGTGTTTGTCACTGGCCCGGTAATACGGCCAGGCCAGTATGCGGGTCAATCCTCTGACAGTGTGCTCTATTTTCTAAAGCGGGCTGGGGGGATCGACTCGGAGCGCGGCAGCTATCGTCAAATAAAGGTATTACGCCAGAACCAGGTCATCCAAAAAATCGATCTGTATGAATTCATGCAGCAGGGCAAAATGCCCAAGCTCTCTTTTAAAGATCAGGATGTCATCCTAGTAGAGCCACAGGGCCCGATGATAAATGTCGCGGGCAAGGTTCGTAATCCCTTCCGTTTCGAATTGACTCAGCGTAATACGCTAGGCTCGGAGCTGGTTAACTACGCACTGCCGCTTGCCAAGGTGAGTCATGTCGGGGTGATAGGTGACCGTCCAAGTGGTCCATTCTCCATCTATTTACCTTACAAGGATTTTGCCAGCCTCCAGCTTAAGGATGGTGACAAAGTCTTGTTCAATGATGACATGCATGCACAGGTTTATGATGTGCAGGTCGCTGGTAGCTATATGGGGCCCTCATATTTCACTGTGCGCAAGCAGACCAAACTGCATGAGCTGCTCAACCATATTCCCATTGACCCACAGCTTGCCGATTACCAATCCATCTACCTGATGCGCAAGAGTGTCGCTGCGCGGCAAAAAGAGATGTTGGAAGAGTCGCTCAACCGGTTGGAACGCAGTGTGTTTACTGCTCCTGCCAGCTCGGATGGTGAAGCGTCGATCCGTGCCAAAGAGGCTGAACTGGTGATGCGCTTTGTCGAAAAGGCCAGAAAAATCCAGCCTCTTGGCAAGGTGGTGGTCGCAGACAAGGGGATTGTTGCGAACATTCAGTTGGAACAGGGTGACCAGATTGTCATACCGAACAGAACGGACCTGATCCAGGTCGGTGGGGAAGTATTGATGCCGCAAGCTGTGGTCTATAACGCCAATGCAACTCTCGATGACTATGTGGCCTGGGCGGGTGGATTTACCGAGCGTGCGAATGACCAGCGGATTGCCGTGGTTCATGCCAACGGGTTGGTGGAGTTTAAAGATAAGGGGAGTGTCCAGCCCGGTGATCAGATCCTGGTGTTGCCCAAGGTCGACAGCAAAACCATGCAATCGGTCAAGGATATTACCCAAATCATCTATCAGATCGCCGTGGCTGCTAACGTAGCAATTAAGTAAGCCGCTTCTTGATGAGAAAAAGCAGACTCGCCAACGGGCGAGTCTGCTATGGGTAAAGCGAACTAATGAATAAACCGATTCTTAATCAAACGCCGCGCACATCCCTGCAGGTGTTGCGAGATGTTGTCTTTGGCCTGCTTATTCGTGAGCTTAAAACCCGCTTTGGTAGTTATCGGTTGGGTTATGCTTGGGCACTACTGGACCCTCTGCTGATGATCGGTGCCTTTAGCCTGATCTTTGGCTTGCGCGGTCATAGCGGATTTGGCGGAGCGCCAGCACCACTCTTTATCACCGCAGGGTATCTGCCTTTTCTCTTTTTTAAAAATGTGGTGAGCAAACTGCAAACGGCAGTTAGCTCCAATATGGGGCTGTTTTGCTACCGTCAGGTCACCCCATTCTCAACCTTCATCGCTCGTTTTATGCTCGAAAGCATGGTGGGGATGATGGTGGGAGTAATACTGGTCCTAGGGTTACTCTGGCTGGGCTTTGATGCCATCCCCGCCGATCCGCTGCAGGTGATACTTATCTATCTGCTGCTGATGATATTCTCGTTTTCTCTCGGTATTGTTTTTTGTGTGATCTGCAACCTGATGCAAGAGGCCGACAAGTTTCTCGGTCTGCTGATGATGCCATTGATGTTTATCTCTTGTGTCATGTACCCGCTGGCCACTATTCCGGCCCAATATAGGCATTGGTTTTTATGGAATCCGCTGGTGCATGCCCTCGAGCTGATTCGCAGTGGCTGGATTGCCGGCTATAGCAGCCCATATGTCAGTTGGGAGTATCTAGCGGCTGTCACCCTGATACTGCTCACCTTTGCCATGAGTTGCTATCGGTTAAGCCACCGTCGCTTGATTGCAAGTTAAAGTGAAACCAGATGATCGTTCTTGATTCTGTTACCAAGTACTACCCGACCAAATTTGGCCGTAATTATGTGCTGCGCGATGTCTCGCTCACTTTGCCCCAGGATCGCAATATCGGCATTCTGGGGGTCAACGGGGCGGGCAAATCGACCCTGCTACGACTGCTCGGGGGCATGGATATGCCCAACCGTGGCAAGGTGAGCCGGCATTGCCGGGTCTCCTGGCCACTGGCATTGGGGGGGGGCTTTCAGGGCAGCATGACGGGGCGTGAAAATACCCGTTTTGTTTGCCGTATTCATGGGGTGCGCGAGACGGCTGCTGTTGAGGAGTGGGTCAAGGAGTTCTCGGAAATCGGTCAGCATTTCGAGCTGCCAATCAAGGGATACTCCAGTGGTATGCGTTCCAAATTTTCCTTTGCGGTTAGCATGGCCTTTGATTTCGATATCTATCTGACTGACGAAATCACTTCGGTGGGGGACGCTCGTTTTAAGCAGAAGTGTATCGATGTTTTTAACCAGAAACGTGAAACTGCCAGCCTGATTATGGTGTCGCACGATATGAAAAACCTGCGTCAGCAGTGTGATATGGGCATTTTATTACGAAATAGCAGATTGGAGGTATTTGACAATATCGACGATGCGATCCGTATTTATCAAAATCTATAATAAGCACAATTAAACATGACACAACCTATCAGAATTGAAAAGCCATCACGCTTCGTGCGGAAGCTTCGCAAACTTGGCAAAGAGCCGAAGCGTTTCTTCATTGATTCCAACGGTTATAAAATCGCCCACAGGTCTTGGCAACAGAGTCTGAAACTGGGCAGCTTTTTGTGGGTTGTAGCCTGCTTTACCATGGCATCGATCTATTTTGGCGGGATTGCTTCAGACCGTTATGTCAGCCGAAGTGACATCATTATCAAGCAGGCAGATCAAATCAAAATGTTGCCCGATGCCCTGTCTATGCTGGGGCTGGGTGGTAGCAATCATCAGGACGTATTGCTGGTACAAGAGTACCTGCGCTCTTGGGATCTGCTGGCCAAGCTGGATCGCGAATTGGCGCTCAAAGCGCACTACCAAAGCCATGATGCCGACTTCTTCTCCCGTTTATCGGGGGAGGCGACCCGCGAAGAGTTTCTTGAATATTACCGTGATCACCTGACCTTGCGTCTTGATGAACTCTCCGGGGTATTAACTATCGAATTGCAGGCTTTTGATCCCGTATATGGCCAGCAGGTAGTGAGCATGATGCTGAAAGAGGCGGAAGGTTTTATCAACAAGCTGGGCCACCAGGTCGCCATGGATCAGCTTGCGTTTGTCGAGCAAGAGGTTAACCGTTCCCATCAACGCTTGCAGGCAGAGAAAGCCAAGGTACTGGCGTTTCAAAATAGCCATCAGCTAATCAGCCCGGAATCGACCAGCACTGCACGCCTTGGTGTGGTCAGTGAAATTGAAGCCGAGCTGGTGCGCCAGCAGGCAGAATTGAAGCAATTGCGCAGTTATATGAAAGAGAGCGCACCAGGGGTGGTATCGGTGCAAAGTCGTGTTGATGCATTAAGCAAGCAACTGAAACAGGAAAAGGCGAAATTGACCACCAATGATGCCGGTGCTGGCACTCAGTTGGCACCTGAGGCAATGAACGAAATCACTGCCCAATATATGGATCTGAAAACCCAGGCCACTCTGGCTGCTGATCTCTACAAGACGGGCCTTATCAGTCTGGAGCAAGCCCGCGTTGAGGCATATCGCAAGCTGAAACACCTGCTGGTCGTGACGCAGCCAACCTTGGCGGAAGAAGCCGAATACCCACGCCGCTTGTATAACCTGGTCACGATTGGTGTTCTGCTTTGCCTCTTCTATGGCCTGATTGTTATGGGGCTGGCGACCTTGCGTGAACACCAGGATTGATAAGGTGATGCAAGATAGGTCAGATCTGTATTCTTGGCAGATGAGAATATCATCTGCCAAAGAGATATGTTGAGGAATGAGGTCTGCCTGTCAGAATATAGCCAAGTGACTATTTTATAAAAATTTATTGGTTTTTTATAAAAACCAGCATGCTGTTCATATTCCACACTATATAGACAATAGGTGGTTGTGATTTTTACTGGATTATATATGTGGATCAATTTCTTTGGGCAATAATCAACGACCATGTATTGCTTTAGTGGCCGACCAGTTTACTACATTCAGTTTGGCTCCAGACGCAGATTTAATTCAAATAACACCGATAGATTGGCAATGGAAGTTAAGATTTTACAAACCTGACTTTTTATTTGTCGAATCAGCCTGGCGTGGTTATAAGGATAGCTGGAAAGGGAAAATAGCCAGTTATGCCCATAGTTCGCCCAATAAACCAGAGCTGCGGAGGTTGCTGGAATTCTGCCAAAAGCGGAAAATCACAACAATCTTCTGGAACAAAGAAGATCCGTTTCACTTCGAACGCTTTGCTGATGCGGCCGCGTTGTTTGATGTAGTCTACACCACGGACTCCGGCTCACTGGAGCGCTATCATGCGCTCCCCCATCAGCGTTTTCAGCATGTCGGTGTGCTGATGTTTGCTGCCCAGCCACGCTGGTATCAACCTGCAGAGAAGGGAGTGCGCGGTCAGGAGGTCGCATTTCTGGGGGGCTATTATGGTAACGAGCTGGCTGAGCGAAGCAGGGTTCAGGAGGATATTCTTCTGGCATTGCGAGATAAGAATCTGATTATTTTTGACCGGTTTTGGCAGAAGGGAAATGGCTGCAGCTATCCTGAGCAACTACAACCCTACTGTAAACCTGCGATCACTCAAATGTCGGTTGCCAAGGCATATCAGCAATATCAAATATATTTAAACTTCAATACGATTAGTCAATCTTCAACCATGCTATCCCGTCGGGTGTTTGAATTGGCCGCTGCTGGCTGCCCTATTATCAGCACCCCTTCGATCGCCATGGATAACATTTTTGGCAAGAGCATTGTCGCAGTGCAGGATGGTGCTGCGGCGCGCGAATGGTGTGAACAATTACAAAAAAACGTTCGACTAAGAGACGAATTGGGTCAAAACGCGATGGAAATCGTGCTGGCCCAACACACCTGGCAACACAGGCTGACACAGCTCAACAGTGAACTCAGTCTTTATTAGTTAATTTCGGATAGATAAAACCAATTAGCTCACACGGGAGTGATTATTATGCCAATTAAGGCGCAGCGAGTATTGATCGTTTTTGGTACCAGACCGGAAGCCATCAAGATGGCCCCTATCGTCAAGGCTTTCCAGGCCAATCGCAAGGTTGACGTGCGGGTCTGTGTGACCGGGCAACACCGGGAGATGCTGGATCAGGTTCTCAACCTGTTCGAAATTGAACCGGAATATGATCTCAACATCATGAAGCCGGGCCAGGATCTGACCGATGTCACGACCGCCATCTTGCAGGGGCTCAAACCCGTTTTTGCCGAGTTCAAACCGGACCGCATTCTGGTGCATGGTGACACGGCTACGTCGTTTGCGGCGACACTGGCCGCCTACTACCACCGTATCGCGGTTGGCCATGTTGAAGCAGGGCTGCGCACCGGCAACATCTACTCTCCCTGGCCGGAAGAGGGGATGCGTCGTTTGACTGGCGGCATCGCCGATCAACACTACACCCCGACGATCAGCTCGCTGAAAAACCTCATCATGGAGAACATCGCTCCGGAGACCATCTTCGTCACCGGTAACTCGGTGATCGACGCCTTGATTGAGGTTTCCCAACGCATTGATAAAAACCTTGGCATGAAGGCTGAACTGGCCGCGCGCTTCCCTTTCCTCGACAAGAGCAAGAAGCTGATCCTGGTCACCGGCCATCGCCGCGAAAACCATGGCGATGGCTTTGAGCGGATCTGCAAGGCGCTCTCCGTACTAGCCCAGCGTGATGATGTGCAAATCGTCTATCCGGTGCACCTCAACCCCAATGTACAAGAGCCGGTCAACCGCAACCTCAAGGGTCTCGACAATGTACATCTGATCGAGCCGCAAGATTACCTGCCGTTCGTCTATCTGATGAAGCAGAGCTACCTGATCCTGACCGACTCGGGCGGTATTCAGGAAGAGGCGCCCACCTTGGGCAAACCGGTGCTGTGCATGCGAGATACCACAGAGCGTCCTGCTGCCGTCAAGGCCGGAACAGTTCGTCTGGTGGGGACCTGTGACGAGACTATCGTTGCAGAAACCGTTCGCCTGCTGGATGACGAGCTGGCCTACCAGGTGATGAGCCATGCCAACAACCCCTATGGGGATGGCAGAACCAGTCAACGCATCGTTGAGGCTGTCATTGGCCTGAGCGGCGCCCTCGGCCAGCAGATTGACAGCAGCCTGCAAGTGGCCTGATTTACAGATTACATAACTGTCCTTGGGGGCATATTTGCCCCCTGTTTTACTTTTGAGAGCACAAGATAATGAAATTCGAAACCATCTCCGTCGTTGGTCTGGGCTATATCGGTTTGCCAACAGCAGCAGTCATCGCCAGCAACGGCATTCGGGTTATCGGTGTCGATGTCAACCAGCATGCGGTAGACACCATCAATCAGGGCAAGATCCATATCGTGGAACCGGGCCTGGAAGATCTGGTCAAGCAAGCGGTGCAGGATGGCCACCTGAGCGCACACACCAGCCCGCAGAAGGCGGATGCCTTCCTGATTGCTGTGCCGACCCCGTTCAAGGGTGAAGATCACGAACCGGATCTGAAATATATCGAGAGTGCTTCCCGTGCCCTGGCGCCCATGCTGGAGAAAGGCAATCTGGTGGTACTGGAGTCCACTTCTCCGGTGGGGGCCACCGAACAGATGGCCAAATGGCTGGCCGAAGAGCGCAGCGATCTGACCTTCCCGCACACAGTGGCAGAAGGCCAGACCCCTGACATCTTTGTTGCCCACTGCCCGGAGCGCGTGTTGCCCGGTCAGGTGATCCGCGAGCTGGTGGAGAACGATCGCATCATCGGTGGCATGGACAAGGCCAGTACCGAAGCCGCCACTCAGGTCTACAAGATGTTTGTCAAGAAGGGTGAGTGCATTGCCACCGAAGCGCGCACCGCCGAGATGAGCAAGCTGACCGAGAACGCTTTCCGTGATGTCAATATCGCCTTTGCCAACGAACTGTCGCTGATCTGTGACCAGCAGGGCATCAATGTGTGGGAGCTGATCTCCCTTGCCAACCGTCACCCGCGAGTCAATATTCTGCAACCGGGTTGCGGCGTGGGTGGCCACTGCATCGCAGTTGATCCCTGGTTTATCGTCAACCAGAATCCTGACACTGCCAAAATCATCCACCAGGCTCGCCTGGTCAACGACTACAAGCCGCACTATGTGGTGGCGCAGGTAGAAAAAGCGGTTGCCGGTCTGAGCAATCCGAAAATTGCCTGTCTGGGTCTGGCCTTCAAACCGGATATCGACGATCTGCGTGAGAGCCCGGCGCTGGATATCACCAAGACCCTGGCAAATAACCCGGCTTATAAAATTCTGGCGGTTGAGCCCAATATCGAAGCACTGCCGCCGGTACTGGAAAACCGTAACAACGTCGTTCTTTCCACACTATCCAATGCCCTGCAACAGGCTGATGTCATCGTGATTTTGGTCAAGCACAAGCAATTCCTGGGCATGACCCTGCACGATGCAAGGTCCAGCGAGATACTCGACTACGTTAACGCCATTCAGTAATTAACTACGGGGCCATGTCAACATGGCCCCGTTCACATATATAAAAAACATGAAAAAACAAATAAATAATAGAATTAAAAAGAGAAAGACAGCTGCAACGTCAAAAGCTGATCTGATAAAGCAACTGGATATTGCGACCAATACGTCTGCAGAAAAGATAGATCTTCTTGAAGGTGAGGTTTCTCTATCTAAAACCCAATTGCATGAAGCCAGGGTTAAATATAGAAACATTACCCAGCAGGTCGCCAATTATAAGGGGAAAGTCTCACTCCTAGAAAAGGAGTATGATGAAGTTCGTGTACAGAGGGATGCTCTTGAGGCACAGCTTCACCAGCTTAATAATCAGGTTGAGCAACTCAATGAACACCTATTGAAAAAAGACAGCATCCTGTCTGTCAATACGGCGATAACACAATCTATTCAGTCTGATCAAGAACACATGAAAATGGACTTCTTGCGTTCAAGGCTTGCCCTTCATGAGATGAGGCAAGAGTTGGCGCGTGTTCATCATGAACTGGAAGAGCAGCGGATGAAAGCTGCCAAACTTAAAAATACCCTCTCTTATCAACTCGGCCACGCACTTATTTTCTCGACCAAGAGCTGGAAGGGCTTCTTCTCTTTACCACTCAAATTATTGGCACTGAAGAAGACAGCTAAAGAACGTCGTGGAATTACCTCATCCCCAAACATCTTGCCCAAGTTACTGCTTGACACGACAGGTGCTACCAGTCGTGCCGATCTGATTCATCTTGAACGTGCTATCGAGAAACTGGTTTTGGATACGGGCGATGGTATCTCCAACGCGTTAAGACGTCTAAAAGTCGCCAGTATTATGGATGAATTCACCTATCTATCCTACGAGCCTGAGTGCAACCTGCTTCAGCTTACCCCGCAGAATTGGTTGACCGAGCTTGAGTCATTCCGGCCAGAGTTGCTCATGATCGAGTCTGCCTGGCGCGGTAAAAATGACCTCTGGGGTAGTAAAGTCGGCCATATGAGCCAGGAAGTCGTCGATATTGTCGAATGGTGCCGCAATAACAGTGTACCCACAGTCTTCTGGAATAAAGAAGATCCGGTTCACTTTGAAACCTTTCTTAATACAGCAAAGCTCTTTGATTATGTCTTTACCACAGACATCGATTGTATTAGTCGATATAAGACAGCTCTTGGGCACGGTCGTGTTTATTTTCTGCCATTTGCTGCCCAACCAAAGGTTAATAACCCGATTGAGAAGTATCAGCGTAAGGATGCATTCTGCTTTGCCGGTGCCTACTATACGAAATATCCTGAGCGTACCCGTGACCTCGGGGATTTTTTGTTAAGTCTGCCCAATTTTAAACCAGTTGAAATATATGATCGTAATTTTGGAAAAAATATTCCTGATTATCAATTCCCAGAAGAGTATCAACCTTTTATTGTCGGTACGCTCCCTTATAGCGAGATCGACAAGGCCTACAAGGGTTATTACTACTCTATCAATTTGAACTCGATCAAACAGTCGCAATCGATGTTTGCGCGCCGAGTTTTCGAGTTGCTTGCTTCCAACACGATCACCGTCAGTAACTTCTCTCGTGGAGTTCGCGCCATGTTTGGCGATTTGGTCTTCACAGGGGATTCCGGGAGTGAGTTGGTCAGGCGGTTGCAGAATGTCGCCGGCAATCCGCTAAAGGTGAAGCAGCTACGACTGATGGCCCTACGCAAGATCATGCTGGAACATACCTACCAAGATCGTCTTGCCTATATCTACTCCAAAGTCAGCGACACTCAGCTTGAAAACATGCTGCCCGCTATCTGCGTCACGGGCTACGCCAGAAGCATCGAAGAGTGTGTTCTCCTGATGCAGCACTTCAATCGTCAGCAGTATGACAACAAGCGTATGGTTATTGTCACAAGCAATGGATTGGACACCTCTGGTCTCGCGCCTCAGGACGCGATCACCTTGCTCAGTGCTTCCGACGCAGAGCAGTTGCGACTACGCGAGGTGTGCGGTGGCGCTTGGCTGTCGGTCATGGTCGCTGAAGATTACTATGGCCCCCATTATCTGACTGACATCATCATTGCGACTCGCTATACCGACGCACAGGTCATCGGTAAAGGAGCCCTCTATAAGGTCAAGAGTGATGAACTGCAATTAAATTATGGTGAGCGAATTTATCAAGAGGTGGCTAGCCTGCCGGCGCGAAGCAGCCTGGCGTTTGGTTCAGTGATCCCCGAGAATAACCTTCGAGAATGGGTCACCAGTCTCTATACCTATCACTATGAAAATGTTCTCGCCTTCTCGGTGGATGAATTCAACTACTGCATGAATGGTGCTGAGGTTGCTGAACGCTTCGATGCGTTCAATGCCCCCACACTGGAAACTGGTTATGGCCTGTCCGAGCTCAACCAGATCGCAGAAAATTGTCAGCCATTTGAGCGTAGTGTTGATGAACTGCCCGCTCTGCACGCAACAACCCTGAATGAGTTGCTGGTACCGGCCAAAAATACGCAAGTTTCAGCCGTGATGGAAAATGGCCTGCTGACCCTGAGTTCCTCTCTTCCGGACGGAAAACACGAATACTGGTATGCCAAGCGCGAACACCACCTGTCGGAGCTCAATGTACAAGATGGCAAGCTTCGCCTGCACATGGAAACCACACCGGGGCTGAACCTGCAATTTGTCCTCTTCTTTATGGACACTAACAAGGAGCGGCTCTCTCATGTGGTGAAACCTGCCAATCGCAATGTGGAGATTCCACTTCCCAGCGGGACGGCATCGGTCAAGTTTGGCCTGCGGATCTATGCTGCTGGCTCGGCGTCGCTGTCATCGCTCATTCTCGACTTCAAGCCTCAGACACCCTGCCAGCAACTGGCGTGCAACCCGTACCTGGTGATTACCAACAACTATCCCAGCTACAACGACCTTTATAAAAATGCCTTCGTTCACAGTCGCGTCAAGGCTTACAAAGAGGCTGGTGTAGTCTGCGATGTCTTCCGCTTCAAGGCCGATACAGCGCTCTCTTATCATGAGTTCGAAGACATAGATGTCACCACAGGGGGATCCGAAGCTCTCGAGGTACAACTACGGCACGGTCGTTACAAGCACATCGTGATCCACTTTATCGATCGTGGAATATGGGACGTTATCAAGCAGCATCTGGACCAGGTGCAGGTGACTGTCTGGACCCATGGCGCTGATATTCAGTCCTACGAGCGCCGAGCCTTCCTCTATGACACACCTGAGCAACACGCCAAAGCACAGACCTTGAGTGATGCCCGTCTTTCTCTGTGGCGAGAGATGCTCAGCCCCATGCACCCAAATCTGAAAATAGTCTTTGTGTCACGGTATTTGGCAGAAACCTCTATGGAGGATCTGGGAATCCAGATCCCACCGCAGCAATATGCAATCATCCATAATCCGATTGACACTGACTTCTTTGAATACAAACCAAAAAGTGTTGAACAGAGAAAGAAAATTCTTTCTATCCGACCTTATGCCTCCCGCGTTTATGCTAATGACCTGATGGTCAAAGCCATTTTGGAGTTGCAGCAATACGAGTTCTTTAAAGAGCTGGAATTCAGAATCATTGGTGACGGCCCACTATTTGACGAGATCCTCGCTCCCATCGCCGGACTGGACAACGTCATTATCGAACGGCGCTTTGTCAATCGTCATGAGATCAAGGCGCTCCATCAGCAATATGGGCTCTTTATGTGTCCCACCCGTATGGATACACAAGGCGTATCACGGGATGAGGCAATGGCCTCAGGATTAATACCGCTCACTAATGCTGTAGCGGCAGTGCCCGAATTTGTGGATAGAGACTCTGCAATCTTAGACTATGCAGAACATTATTCATCTCTTGTGAAAGGGATTATAGCTATCTACTCTTCCCCTGAAGAGTTTATGCGAATGAGTACCAATGCAAAGAATAGAGTTAGAATGAATTGTTCAAACAAAGCAACAATTGAGTTAGAATTGAATCAAATCACAAATAAAAATATTTAAACACAAGACTAAATTATGAGACTAGCCATTTTTGGTAGCTGTGTAAGTAGAGACTCCATTGGCTTTGATGAAGAAGATAAAATTGAACTTCTTGCCTATTTTGCAAGAAGTTCAATGGCCAGTGCATTTGGAAATGAACCCAAAGACACCCCTGTTGACACAAGTGTTATTAAGTCTCAATTTCAACGAAGAATAGTTGATTATGACATCAACAAGACGTTTAGACGAGATATCACTGCGTTAGACTTCGATTATCTGCTTATGGATTTCATTGATGAGCGATTTAATATCTGGAGATCCCCTGAAGGGGGTCTCCTTACTCTGTCAAATGAATTTATGTCCTCAAAGCATGAACTAAATGGTGGCAAACTCATTCAATCTGGCAGTATTGAGTGGCTCAGGTATTGGGAAATGGCCTGGAGTTCATTTTATGAACTCATGAAGGGGAATGGATTACAAAACAAAATAATAATAAGTGAATCCTATTGGTCTGAATACATGGCATCTGGGTGTAATACAATTCCAAATTATCCAAACACTCTTATTAAACGCTCAAATGAAGTATTAGCTAAACTATACGAAATTATAAGAAAAGATCTTCCCGACTCAGCTTTCATAAGATTTTCCCAATGTGAACTAATAGCTAAGAACGATCATCAGTGGGGCGTCAGCCCATTCCATTATATAGATGACTACTATAAAAAAATAATAAACTTCCTTTACAAAAAAGAGCGCGCCGATATTTTATCTAATGCACTATCTAGTGATTTTATTTCAGTAAGGTTTAATGGAAATAATATTGACGTGTCTTATGATGGGAATCTTCCTGACTCTATTGTATCAGCATGTTATTTTTTAATTAATAACAACCGATGGGATATCAAACATTATAGTAACACCCACAGTTTTCAGATAAACGTCCCTGACGAATTCACCAAAGGGGTTGACACGATTGAAGTCATCTATTTCCTAAGAGATTCGTATGATAATAGAGCATCATTGAGGCTCAATGTTGAGGAATAAATGTCGATTGATTTCATAATTCCTTACTTCTATTCCTCGCACCGAGGTAGTAAAAAGGATTGCGATGACAGACTGACCTCTTGCTTGGAAAGCGTTGATGGGGAGAATATCTGTATTGTCGCAAATGAAGCAGGTTCGCAAAGATACAAGAATATCAGCTTTCATTGTATAGCGACAAACGATATTACTAATGCTAGCGCCAGAAACATTGCTGTTAACAAGAGCAATAGTGAAAAAATTTTCTTTCTAGATGCGGACTTAATAGTTAACTCTCAATTACTGGCACATTTCAATGTAAAAGAAAGTGATAGGACTACAGCCCCTATAGCATTTGAAATGTACCCCTGTCTCTATCTAACCAAGGAAGAGACTGAGCGCTTTGATGGGGATTTTCAGGGCTGCCTGGAGTCTTTTTTGCGGGGAGAAAATCACCGGGTGGAGGGAATCGCCCTGGCCAGCAGTTGCTTGCTGATGAATCGCGAGTGGTTTTTGCAGCTGGGGGGCTTTGACGAGCAGTTTGTCGGCCATGGCGGCGAAGATCTCGAACTGATTGACAGGCTCACCCGTCATTACCCCATCGGGCCACGACCTGATGACTATGCCCTCAATATCAAGGCACAGCATCCGGGAGATTATCAGGGGTTTCGCCGCTATTTCAGTTATTATGCGCTGCCCCATCTGTTTGCCGGCCGGTTTCTGGTTCACCAGTGGCATCCGCGCCCACTGACTCACCCTTACCACAAGCGGCGGGCTAACAATGATCAGTTGCTTGAGCAGATGCTGGCTCGCAGTGAAGCAGAGCGAGGCCCGTTGAAAGGGCCCGTGGTGCCCTGTAACGACCTTGGCGGGGAGCTGCCGGATTTTCGCGAGTGGATGATCCGTTTGCAGGAGGAGGCGGGCTATCCGGTGAGCGAATATCCGGGGCTGTTGCGCTGGCAAGAGGGGGTGCAGCGCAAGCGGCCACTGTGGCGCAAGCTGCGCAAGCTCTACCTCAACCCTCGGGCCTTTTTCAGAGATATGTTTAAGCCCACATCTCGCTGAACTTTTTATCTGAGCAATTTGCATGACTCTATGGACACAATCCAGCGGCATACTGGCCCGCAGCACTCAAATCAGCGCCTGTCTGGGACAACCCTTGGCGCGCTTTGCTTCCCCTGATGCCGTACAGCCGGGGGATGTGCTGGTCGGCTGGGGCCAGAAGGCTAATACCCACCAGATCAAGGAGCAGGCCAAGACCCTGAGTTTGCCCTATTGGCAGCTTGAAGATGGCTTTATCGGTTATATCGGCCACCCCGCCAGGGGGGGCAAGGCGGTCTCGCTGATCGCCGATCCGGTGGGGATCTATTACGATGCCCGCCAGCCCAGCCAGCTTGAACAATTGATTGCCACCCCGTGCGAGCCACAGATGTTGGCACGGGCCGAGCGACTGATCGATGAGCTGGTACGCCTCGGGGTCACCAAATACAACTGTTATGCCACTGCCCCCGATCAGTCGATTGCCAGCGGCAGCGTGACCGCCCTCTCTGCTGTCGGGGACTATGGCGGCTTGCCATCAGGGCTTGCCACACGTCTGCAGCAGAGCGCCAAACCCAGGGTCCTACTGGTCGATCAGGTGGCGGGGGATCTCTCCATTCCGGGGGCGCTGGCCAGTGAAGCTGATTTTGTGGCGATGGTGGAGGCGGCGCGCCGCAATCATCCCGATGCGCGCCTGCTGCTGCGCACCCATCCCGATACTCGCCTTGGCAAGAAGCGCGGGGTGTTGGCCCGTCTGAACCTGGATGATGTGGAGATTGTGGCCGATCACTGCCATCCCCATGCACTGCTCAATGTGGTGGATGCTGTCTATACGGTGTCATCCCAGCTTGGTTTTGAGGGCCTGTTGCTTGGCAAGCCGGTCTATTGCTTCGGTATGCCGTTTTATGCGGGTTGGGGGCTGACCCATGACAGCAAGCAGTGTGAAAGGCGCAACGTAAAAGTGTCGCTCGCCCAGCTGGTCGCGGCAGCCTTGATCCGCTATCCCCGCTATCTCGACCCTGTGCTGGGCCAGCGTTGCGAGGTAGAGGAGGTGATCGCCATTATTGCCAATCAGCGCCGCCCCGCGCCGCGCTGGCGCAGGCTTTATCTGGTCGGTTTCTCGCTGTGGAAGCGGGCATTTATGCAGGCGTTTTGCCAGCATTTGGCCGATGAGTTGCGCTTTGTGCGCAAGCCACCCAAGCGGTTGACCGGTGACGAGCAGATATTGGTGTGGGGTAGCCGCCACCCTGATCTCGCCTCTGCAATCCGGGTCGAGGATGGTTTTATTCGCTCGAGGGGGCTGGGCTCCAATCTCTGTCGTCCCTCCTCCTTGTCACTGGACCCGGTCGGGATCTATTTCGACAGTCGCACTCCCAGCGGGCTGGAACAGTTGCTCAACTATCAGGAGTTGACAGAGGCGGAGGTCAAGCGCGGGGATGCGCTGCTCGCCTTGCTACGGGAACACAGGGTCAGCAAATACAATGTGGGCGAGCCGCAGCACTACACCAGGCCCGATGATGGTCGTGAGCTGGTGCTGGTGGTGGGTCAGGTAGATGGCGATGCCTCCATTCTGACCGGGAGCCCCCATATTCGCAGCAATGAGCAGTTGCTGTGGGCGGTGCGAGCGGCCAAACCCGATGCTCATATTCTCTACAAGCCACACCCTGATGTGGTGGCGGGCAATCGTGGTGGGGCGATTTCTGCGGCCTGTCTGGCGGAGTGTGTCGATAGCCAGGTGCTGGATATTGGGCTCACCAGCCTCTATCCCCATGTGGATGAGCTGCATACCATGACCTCGCTCAGTGGCTTCGAGGCGCTGGTGCAGGGGGTCAAGGTGACGACCTGGGGCCAACCCTTCTACAGTGGCTGGGGGTTGACCACGGATGCCAATCCGCCTGCTCGTCGTCAACGTAGTCTGCCGCTGGCGGCGCTGGTCTATCTGACGCTGGTTGCCTATCCGCTCTATCTCGATTGGCAGACCGGGCTCTGGATAAGTCCGGAGCAGTTGATCCACCAACTGGCGAAGCAGGGACACTCATCGGCCCAAAAAGTGAGCCGCTGGCAACGCTGGCAGCTCAAGCTCGGTTACTTGTTCCAGACGCTCATGCAGCGCCCCTCTCTCTCCCCGTTTTTGAGATAAGTCGTCAATGAAGATTTTGTTACTGCAAGGCCCGCTTGGCCCTTTCTTTCAGACCCTGAGTCGCCAGTTGACCGAGGCGGGACATCAGGTGGTGAAGATCCATTTCAATGGCGGGGATGAGTGCTGGCCCTGTGCCGGAAAAAATCTGCGTTTTCGCGGGAAACCGGAAAGCTGGAACGCCTTTTTCCGCCGGGTGCTCAAGCAGCAGGGTATCGATACGGTGATCTGTTACGGGGACTGCCGTTATTACCATCTGGAGGCTGGCCGTATCTGCAAGTTGAAGCGAGTGCCATTCTGGGCGATGGAGGAGGGCTATCTCAGACCCGATTTCGTCACGCTGGAGCAGGGTGGGGTCAATGCCTTCAGCCCCTGGTATGAGCGGCGCGATCAACTTGCCCAACTGGATTGGCCTGTGCCTTATGACAGCTCGCTCAAGGTGGGCAAGACCTTTGCGGTGCGCGCCTGGTATGCCAGTCGCTACCACATCAACAAGTCGCTGTTCCGTTGGCGTTATCCCCACTTTGTGAATCACCGTCCCTGGAGTCTGGTGCAGGAGGCGATGGGGTGGGTCTGTGGCGCCATGGTGAAATACGGCAACTTGCGCCAGGATCGCGCCCTGCTCAAGGCGTTGCCGCAGCACGCCGGGCGGATCTTCTTTGTGCCACTGCAAGTGACCGAGGATTTTCAGATCCGGGAGCACTCTGACCTGAGCGGGGTAGAGGAGATGGTTGCGCAGGTGATCAACTCCTTTGCGGAGCATGCCAAACCCGAAGATGTGTTGCTGTTCAAGCACCACCCCATGGATCGGGGCTATGTCAGTTATCGTGCCCAGATAAACAGGCTCATCGCGGTGCTTGGCCTGGAGGGGAGGGTCTTTTACGGTTATGAACTGCCGCTGCCAACCCTGTATCCCTTGCTCAAAGGGGTGATCACCATCAACAGCACGGTCGGTCTCTCTGCTTTGCTCCATGATGTACCCACCTTCTGCATGGGGCGGGCACTCTATGATATTGACGGTCTGACCACCAAAGGTTCGCTGGCCTCCTTCTGGCACTCGCAGAGCCCTGTATGTGCCGAGACATTCAAACGGGTGCGCCACTCCTTGCTCCATCTGACCCAGCTCAATGCCAGTTTTTACCGTCATCTGAAAATGAGTGCGCTGGCGGTCATGGAAAAAATGAAGCTTTCAGCGCCGAATATGCGTGATGAGCTTGTATCGCCGGAACGCCGTATGAGGGTGAATAATACCATGTGCCTTACATTACCCTGGCTGGCCACTCTCGATGGTATTAGCGACCCGTTTACATCTATCGGTTCAACCGCTCTGATGTTACTCGTTTGATGTCTGCCTATTTTTGATTTAGTGTGTTAGTGAGAGGTAAATAAAACCAGGAAGGTTAACATGAACATTCACGGTTGCTTGTTATCCATTGGACTCTTGGGGCTGCCGACTTTTTCCATGGCAGCTGAACATGATCTTTCACTCATTATTCACGGGGCATCAATACACAGTGATTGTTCGCAGGGAACAGGAAAAAAAAGCAAAACCTGTGACTTTAATGGTTTTAACCCGGGATTGGGATTGGCGTGGGTGTTCTTGGGTGACAACGACACGGGAAAACTTGCGCTGCGCGGCGGGCTTTATCGGGATTCTCTAGAAAATACAGCTGGTTATGCGGGTTTCTCTTATCGGAAAGAGTGGTATCTCACCGAACATGTTTTTGCTGGGGTAGGGGCGCAGGCTGGTTATCTCAACGGTTCGGGTATTGATGGTTTTGCCGCTTTGCCGATAGTGATACTGGGTTACAAGTCAGTTGCATTGGAAGTCGGTTATGCACCCAAGGTTGATTGGGTACCTGGGGGAGACCATGTCGCGGTCACCACCTTCTCATTGCGATGGACGCTGTAATATTAGCGAAATATGATCGCCATTACGCATTGTACTTTGTCATTTTGTCACGTTTTTTAATACACATTTGTGGTGGATATAATCTGGCAAGCTGTGTGAAATATATTTCAGGCCAGATTTTGACTTGTGAGTCATAAAATGGTGCCCCATTTTATCTGAGCAACAATTATTGTGGATTTATTTCAAGATGAGCTAAGTGGCATATTCATTTATCAATATTGATTGCATCTGGAACATTTAAAAATAAAAAGCCCTTCACCATGGTGAAGGGCTTTTTGCTATCTGGCGTTAGCCGATGGGGTCGCCCCGCTCTGGCTTAGTAGCCCTGCTGGTGCACGTCCATCACGGCGCGGCCGGACGGGTCGGCCATCTCCTTGAACTTGGCATCCCACTCCAGCGCGGTGGGGGTGGAGCAGGCGACCGACTTGCCGTAGGGCACGGTACGGGCGGCAGCTTCCAGCGGGAAGTGCTCGTCGAAGATGGCGCGGTAGAAGTAGGCCTCCTTGGTGAGCGGGGTGTTGATGGGGAAGCGGAAGGCGGCCGCTTCGAACATCTGATCCGTCACTTCCTGCTCCACCATGGCTTTCAGGCTGTCGATCCACGAATAACCTACGCCGTCGGAGAACTGTTCCTTCTGGCGCCATGCCACTTCGTGGGGCAGCAGATCTTCAAACGCTTCGCGCAGGATGTGCTTCTCGATCTTGCCCTTGCCACACATTTTGTCGGCGGGCTGCAGGCGCATCGCCACATCCATGAACTCCTTGTCGAGGAAGGGCACGCGACCCTCCACACCCCAGGCTGCCATCGACTTGTTGGCGCGCAGGCAGTCATAGAGGTGCAAAGAGGCAAGCTTGCGCACGTTCTCTTCGTGAAATTCGCGGGCGTTGGGCGCCTTGTGGAAGTAGAGGTAGCCGCCGAACAGCTCGTCGGAGCCTTCGCCGGAGAGCACCATCTTGATCCCCATCGCCTTGATGTAGCGTGCCATCAGATACATCGGCGTGGAGGCGCGGATGGTGGTGACGTCATAGGTCTCGAGGTGATAGATGACGTCGCGCAGGGCATCCAGACCCTCCTGCACGGTGAAGTGGATCTGGTGGTGGATGGTGCCCAGATGGTCGGCCACCTTGCGGGCGGCGGCGAGATCCGGAGACCCTTCCAGACCGACGGCGAAGGAGTGCAGTTGCGGCCACCAGGCTTCGCTCTTGCCATCGTCCTCGATGCGGCGCGCCGCATAGAGCTTGGTAATGGCGGAGATAACGGACGAATCAAGCCCGCCGGAGAGCAGCACGCCATAGGGCACGTCGCACATCAGCTGGCGTTTGACCGCCGCTTCCAGCGCGGCTTTCAGCTCCGCTTTGTCGCTGACGTTATGCTCGACTGCGGCGTACTCCATCCAGTCGCGCTTGTACCACTGTTTGAGCCCGCCATCCTTGCTCCACAGGTAGTGTCCCGGCGGGAAGGTTTCGACGCTCTTGCAGACCGGCACCAGCGCCTTCATTTCGGATGCGACATAGAAGTTGCCGTGCTCGTCGCGACCGGTATAGAGGGGGATGATCCCCATGTGGTCGCGACCAATCAGGTAGGCATCCTGTTCGGCGTCATAAAGAATGAAGGCAAAGATGCCGTTGAGATCGTCGAGAAACGCCGGGCCCTTCTCCTTGTAGAGGGCCAGCAGCACTTCACAGTCAGATTTGGTCTGGAACTGGAAGTCGACCTTGAGGGTCTTTTCCAGCTCTTTGTGGTTGTAGATCTCGCCATTGACCGCCAGCACATGGGTGCGCTCGGGGTTGTAGAGCGGCTGGGCGCCATTGCCCGGGTCGACGATGGCCAGACGCTCATGCACCAGAATGGCTTTGTCTGAGCTGTAGACGCCGGACCAGTCAGGCCCGCGGTGACGCAGTCGCTTGGACATCTCCAGCGCCGATTTGCGCAGGGCTACTGCATCGGACTTGATATCCAGAATGCCGAAAATTGAACACATTGGCGGTAATCCTCTTGATTTTTATATGAGCCCCCCACGTTTGGGCTCGAAATTCCATTTACATTCCTCGTCAGACACAATGCCTAGCGGAAAAACCTTTTGCAAGCGGGAAAACCGCAGAAAATCATGCCGTAAGCGTCAAGCAGATCAACAGGATAAGGGTTGCTGCAACGGGGCCGGGTGACGTGAACGTCAAGCTGAGGCGGGTTCGAAGATCACATAGACCTTGCGACAGGGGGTAAGGGTCTCCCACTCTCCGACAAAGCCTGCCGGAATCACGAATTGATCGCCGGGTTTGAGGGCTAGCTGGCCGCCCAGATTGTCGTGGATCACCACATCCCCCTCCAGCAGTTGGCAATACTCGTGCTCGGTGTAGTGGATGGCCCAGCGGCCAGGCTCGCAAGCCCAGAAGCCGATGTGAAACTGCTGGCTGGGGTCGGAGTAGTGGTTCCACACCGTCTGACTCGGATGGCCTGCTTTAATGCGCTCGGGGGCTGGCATCAGCGGGGTAGGGGCCGCCTCATGGCGGTCGAGCAAAATCCAGTCGTTGAGGGTCTTCATGGTGCCTCCTTGGCTGCGGCAGATAGGAACGCGGGGCCATCCCGGCCCCACGTTTGTTCGTTTTATTAAACGAGGTTATGCATAACTTAAACGATGCGTTCCTGCTTGCCAAGAGCCCTTGCCAAGGGCTGCTGGTCGACGACTCAAAGTGGCTGCAAGCGGCGGATCACATGGCGGGCAAAGCCGCTGCCCGCTTCGTTGTAGACGTTGAACACAGCATCCACCCCCTGCTCCTTGAGGGAGGCGATATCATCCTCGAAGCGGACGATGGCGGCGATCTTGCCGGCAAAGCCGTGGCTGCGCAGTTTCTCGATGGCGTAGAGATTCCCCGAGTGGTGGGGCATCGCCAGCAGTACCAGATTGACCTGATTGGAGAGCAGCACTTTGTCCCAGAAGTCGGTATCGGTGGCATCCCCCTCGATGACGTTCATCCCCTGGGCGCGCAGGGTCGGCAGCTTCTCGCTGTCGTTCTCCACCCCGAGGATGACGTTGCCGTACTTGTTCTCCAGCTCGAAGTAGGCCCCCTGACCGATCCGTCCCATACCGAGGATGATCACCTCCGCATCGCCAAGCTCGATGGGCCTGTCTTCCGGATGGAGGTTGCTCGCCTGCAGCCCCTTGAGCCAGTGACCGATACGGTGGTAGATCCGCTCGCTCTGGGCATTGAGCGGGGCGGAGATCATGAAGCTTGCCGCCAGCGCCAGCGAGACCGCCACCAGCCACTCGTAGGAGAGCCAGCCCGCCTTGGCGGCGATGGCCGCGACGATCAGGCCAAACTCCGAGAAGTTGGTGAGCGCCAGGGTGGAGAGCAGCGCGGTACGCACCCGCAGGTGAGCGCCGCTGTAGACCAGATAGTAGAGCGCGCTTTTGAGCGGCAGGGCCAGCACCAGTGCCAGCGCCAGCAACATGGTGTCGTGGGTCGGCAGACCGTTGAGTCCGATGGTGAGGAAGAAGCAGATAAGAAACAGGTCTTTGAGGTTGAAGAGCGCCTTGGCAAGGCCTGCTGCGGCAGGATGGGAGGCGAGCATCATGCCGATGATAAGGGCCCCCAGATCCGGCTTGAGGCCGACCACTTCAAACCCGGCTGCACCCACCACCAGTGCCAGAAAGACCCCGAACAGCACCTGCAACTCGCCGTGACCGGCCCGCTCCAAGAGCTTGAACAGCAGCGGGCGCAGCAGCGGCAGTCCCAGCACCCAGAGCGCCCAGATACTGGGCCACTTGCCGCTGGAGAAGGCCAGAAATGCCACCGCGAACACATCCTGCATCACCAGCACGCCGATGGCGATGCGGGCGTAGAGGGCATTCATGTCACTGCGATCTTCCAGCACCTTGACCGCAAAAACGGTGCTGGAGAAGGAGAGGGCAAAGCCCAGAAGTAGTGCCAGCTTCCAGTCCAGCGACAGGGCCAGTACCAGTCCTAGCCCCTTGCAGACCAGCAGTACCACGGTAAAGAGCAGGGTGGAGAGCAGCAGATGCAGGCTGGTGGTGCCCCACACATCGCGCCGCATCAGGGTCTTGATATTGAGCTTGAGCCCGATGGTGAACAGCAGCAGGGTGACGCCGAGATCGGCGATCTCGTTGAGGGCTGGGGTGTTGTGATAGCCCATGCCATTGAGGATAAAACCGGCGGCCAGAAAGCCGAGCAGAGGGGGCAGGCCAATCAGATTGACCAGCATGCCGCAGCCAAAGGCCACGGCGATCAGAATGGGTTCCATAACAGATCCTGCAAGGGCAGGAGAGACCCGCCCTGTTTAACGCTTGGGTGGTGATTAGACGATATCGATGTCGACCACGGAGTCGAAAATATGGTTCGGGCGAAACGGCATACGGTCGATATCCGCTACCTTGCTCACCCCGGAGAGCACCAGCACCGTCTCGAGACCGGCCTGAAAGCCCGCCAGAATGTCGGTGCGCAGGTTGTCGCCGATGATGATGGTGTCGTCTGAGTGGGCCTCCATCCGGTTGAGCGCCGCACGGATGATCCAGGCGCTTGGCTTGCCGACATAAAACGGCTTCTTGCCGGTCATCCGCTCGATGGGGGCGCACAGGGCGCCGCAGGCCGGGTGCATCATGGGGCCGTGGGTATCGGGGTTGGTGGCGATAAAGCGGGCCCCCTGATCGACGAACTTGGCCCCCTGTTGCATCATGGTCCAGTTGTAGTTGCGGGTCTCCCCCACCACCACGAAGTCGGGGTCTATGTCGGTGATGGTGAAACCGGCCTTGTAGAGCTCGTGGGTCAGCGCCCCTTCACCGATCACATAGGCCTTCTTGCCATCCTGACGCTTGAGGAAGTCGGCGGTGCCCATGGCGGAGGTATAGAAGCACTCCTCCGGCACTTCGATCCCGGCGGAGCGGAAGCGGTTTTGCAGATCTTTCTGGGTCTGGGCCGGGTAGTTGGTGAGGAACAAGAGCTTGCTGCCCTGCTCCAGCAGGCGATGGACGAAACGGTCGGCACCGGGGATGAGATCGTTGTTGTGCAGGATGACACCGTCGATATCGCAGATGACGTTCTTCTTCATGAAAACTCCTTGTCAGGGCGCAGGCGAGCCGCCAATCGTTAAGATGTTCAATCATTTATGATTTTTGTGACGCCATTATAAGTCTGTTTGATGACAAGTCTCCCCTGTCTCGCCACTTCGGTGCACAATAAAGCTGCCGTCGGGTCAGTCTGGTGGAGGGGCTGACGCCGGATCACTTTGCTGATGGAGCCGTTGCCATGGACACCCCGATTCCCAAGCCAGTCACCCCCGAACACCTCACCGCCGCGCAATTTATCGCCGGACTGCCGAAACTGGAGCTGCACCTGCATATCGAGGGCAGCCTCGAACCCGAGCTGATGTTTGAGCTGGGCCGCCGCAATAATGTGCCACTGCCCTGGCCCGATGTGGCCAGCGTGCGCGCCGCCTATGACTTTGACTGCCTGCAATCCTTTCTCGACCTCTACTATCGCGGCGCCAGCGTGCTGGTGACCGAGCAGGATTTTTTCGACCTCACCTGGGCCTATCTTGAACGTTGTGCTGCCGACAAGGTGGTGCATGTGGAGATCTTCTTTGACCCGCAGACCCACACCGCCCGCGGTGTCCCTTTTGCTACTGTGCTGGGCGGCATCGAGCGGGCGCTGCAGATCGGAGAGCAGGAGTTTGGCATCAGCTGGCGCCTTATCATGAGCTTTTTGCGCCACCTCAGCGAAGAGGATGCCTTTGCGACGTTGGAAGAGGCTATGCCCTTCCTGTCACGCATTCATGGCATCGGCCTCGACTCGGGGGAGAAGGGCAATCCGCCCAGCAAATTTGCCCGTATTTTTGCCAAATGCCGCGAGCTGGGGCTGCCGGTGGTGGCCCACGCAGGTGAAGAGGGCCCTGCCGACTACATCTGGCAGGCGATCAACGAGCTGCAGGTATGCCGCATCGATCACGGAGTGCGTTCGGCAGACGATCCCGAGCTGCTGCGCTATCTGGCGGATACCCGGCTGCCGCTCACCGTATGCCCCCTCTCCAACACCCGGCTCAAGGTGTTCGGCAATATGGCCCAGCACAATGTGTTGCGGCTGCTGGAGCAGGGGCTCTGCGTCACCATCAACTCGGACGACCCCGCCTACTTTGGCGGCTATATGAATGCCAACTTTGTGGCGCTGGCCGATGGCCTTGGCGCGACCATGAGTCAGCTCTGCCGCTTGTCGCTCAATGCCGTTGAGGCGAGCTGGCTAAGCTTGGCCGACAAGGCGCGGCTGACCCGGGAGATCCGCAGTTATGCCGAGACTCACGGGGTGATCCTGCATTGAGTCAGGCGCCAATGAAGTCGAGATGACATGCACTATATAAAGAGAGGCCCGCCATCACTGGCGTGCCTCTTTCGTTTCAATGGTCGGTGTGGTTATCGGGGCAGGTCAGCGTTATGCCACTCGCACCAGAAACTTCTCACCCTGTCCTTCACGCTTGAAGCGCTCGAGCAGGGTGGGCAGTGCCTCGAAATTGCCCACCACCAGCGGCGGCAGGGTCAGCTTGCCGCTCGTCATCTGCTCCATCATGGCGACACCGGCGGCCACCAGTCGGCTCCACTGCTTGTCGGTGCCAAAGGCGTGCTGGGCACCGAGCGCAATCTCGTGCAATGAGTGGCAATGGGCAAAGGCGGGTAGCGGATTGTGCGGGATGCGCCCCAGCACAGTCACCATATGGCCGTAGTAGCCCAGCGCGGGCAGCAAGCTCTCTGCCTGTTGGCTGGAGACCAGATCGATGATCCCCTCAAACGGCTCGTTGCCGTTGGCCGCCTGCAAAGTGGCGAGCCACTCGGGATCCCGATAATCGGCCACCCCCTGCACGCCGATCTGTTTGAGCCAGTGATGGTGGCGTGGGCTGGCGCTGGCAAAGACTCGCGCTCCTTGCTGGAGGGCGAGCTGCACCGCAAAGCGGCCGACACTGCTGCCAGCACCTGTGATGAGCAGCGCTTCCCCGTGCAGGCGCGGCAGCTTGGCCAGCGCCTGCCACGCAGTGAGGCCGGGACAGGGCAGGGCGGCGGCCGCCTCGTCACTCAGGGCATCGGGCACTGGCAGCAGGGCGCGGGCTGGTACCCGGGTGTGGCGGGCAAAGCTGCCGTGGTGGCGCAGGTCGGTGTGATAGGCGACCCGGGCACCGAGGCGCAGATGGCTGACGTTGGCGCCGAGCGCCACGATAGTGCCCATGCCATCGACGCCGGGCACCTGACCCTCCTGCCAGTTGGAGTGGCCATATTCGATCAGCTTCCAGTCCACCGGGTTGAAAGCGATAACCCGGTTGGCTACCAGTACCTCGTCAGGGGCGAGCGGTGCCAGGGGCAGATCGGCGAGGGTAAGCTGGGTCGGTTCACCGGGGGCATGCCAGCACCAGGCTTGGGTGTGATTCATGATGACTCCTTGTGAAAGCGAGGGGAGAGAACAACGAGATCATTGCAACAGTGATTCGGTCAGTCATATCACTGTTGCTAATGCGCAACAATACAGCAGGCCCCAACCTGTGGGGCCTGCGTTACGTGGCCGGTTGGCCATCGGCAATCAGCGGCTGGTAGCTGCGTCATCGGCCTGATAGACGGGGTAGTCGGTCAACCCCTTCTCGCCGCCGCCAAACAGGGTGGCCGGATCGTGGGGGGCCAGCGGATAGCCGTGGCGCAGCCGGTTCGGCAGATCCGGGTTGGCAACGAAGGGGCGACCAAAACCAATCATGTCGGCCCAGCCCGCTTCGAGGGCGGCGCGTGCGCGATCACCATCATATTTACCGGCGTAGATCAGGGTGTTGGGGAAGGCATCCCGCAGACCCAGCTTGAAATTCTCCGGCATCAGGGGGGCATCGTCCCAGTCCGCCTCGGCAATGTGCAGGTAGACCACGTTGAGCTGGCCCAGCAGACGGGCGGCCGCCAGATAGGTCTCCTGCGGATTGGCATCGACTGTGCCGTTGAGGGTGGTGAGCGGCGCAAGACGCACCCCGACCCGATCGGCGCCGATTTCGCTACTGACTGCCTCGGTCACCTCTTTGAGGAAGCGCAGCCGGTTTTCCAGCGAGCCGCCGTAGCCATCGGTGCGGGCGTTGGACTCGGAGTCGAGGAACTGGTTGATGAGGTAGCCGTTGGCGGCGTGAAGCTCGATGCCGTCAAAACCGGCGCTGATGGCGTTGCGTGCTGCCTGACGGAACTGGCCCACCACCGCATCGATATCGGCCTGAGTCATGGCGCGCGGAGTGACGGTCTCGACAAAGCCCGGCGCATCGCTGCCGTTATCGACGAACACCTTGACGCCCACTGCGGGCAGGGCTGAAGCGGAGATGGGCTGGGCGCCGCCGATGTTGTCCGGATGGGTGACCCGGCCCACGTGCCAGAGCTGGGCGAAGATGGTGCCCCCCTTGGCGTGCACGGCATCGGTCACAAGCTTCCAGCCAGCGATCTGCTCGGCACTGTAGATCCCCGGCGTCCAGGCATAGCCCTTGCCCATGGGGTCGATTTGGGTGCCTTCGCTGATGATCAGGCCCGCCTCGGCGCGCTGGGCGTAGTAGCTCGCCATCATGGCGTTGGCCACATCACCCTGCTGACTGGCACGGGAGCGGGTCATGGGGGGCATGACGATGCGGTTGGCAAGGTGCAGCTGGCCGAGGCGCAGCGGGCAGAACAGGTGATCGTGGCTCATCTTGAGTTCCTCATGGTGGAAGTGAGGCCACTTTATGCCGCCATCTTGTTGTGAAAAAGGGGGGTAATTGCACAAGAGAATTGTGCTTGATGCAGCAATCGATGCAGCAATCAGTGCAAACCGTCGGGAAAGAGGCGTTGAGGCATAAAGTTGAAGCATAAAAAAGAGGGCCGTCTGGCCCTCTTCTGTATTCTGCTGGTGGCAGGCTCAAGCGGTGGTGGGCATCACTTTCACCCGCTCGATGCGCCGCTCGCTCACCTCGATCACCTCGAAGTTGAGTTGCTGCAGTTGCAACTGCTGGCCCGGGGTGGGCAGGGTGCCGAAGTGGGAGAGCAGCATGCCCGCCAGGGTCACGTATTCATCGCTCTCGCTCACCAGCCCCTCATGCTCCAGCACCTGCTCCACATGATGGATGTTGGTGCTGCCGTTGATCAGCCACCCTTCACCATCGCGCACGATATCCGGGGTTTCGTCCTCGTCCGGCAGCTCGCCGACGATGGCCTCCAGCAGATCGTGGGTGGTGACCAGCCCCTGGATCACGCCAAACTCGTCGGAGACCAGAATAAGGCTCCCCTTGGCTTTGCGCAGCTCCGCCAGCAGGCGGATCACGTTGATGGTCTGCGGCACGATAATGGGGTCGTTCTGCTTGGCCAGTTCGCTCAAGGATTGCCCTTCGTTCAAGGCAAACAGCAGGTCGCGCGCCTTGACCACCCCGATCACCTCGTCCAGATCCCCGTCACAGATAGGGAACAGGCTGTGGGGCTCGTGCTGCAGCAGGGCGCGGATCTCGTCGCTGGAGTCGTTGATATCGATCCAGGCCATCTCGGAGCGCGGGGTCATGATGGTGCGAATGGAGCGCTCGGCCAGCGACAGCACGCCGGTCACCATATAGCGCTCCTCCTCGCCAAAGCTGAGCGGCGCAGGCGCCGGTGCATCCAGATCGTCATCCGGCTGATCCTGATAGGCCTTGCTCCCCATCAGCTTGAAGATGGCGGCGGTGGTGCGCTCACGCAGGGGCAGCTTGGATTCGTGACGCATGGCACTGCGCTGGGCAAGCTGGTTGAAAAACTCGATCAGCACCGAGAAGCCGATGGCTGCGTAGAGGTAGCCCTTCGGAATATGGAAGCCGAACCCTTCCGCCACCAGGCTGAAGCCGATCATCAGCAGGAAGCTCAGACAGAGCACCACCACGGTGGGGTGGGCGTTGACGAAGCGGGTCAGCGGCTTGGAGGCGAGCACCATCACCACCATGGCGATGGTCACGGCGGCCATCATGACGCCCAGGTGTTCCACCATGCCGACGGCAGTGATGATGGAGTCGAGCGAGAAGACCGCATCGAGCACCAGAATTTGGGCGATCACCACACCGAAGCTGGCGTAGGCGCCGACCGGGCCGTCATCCTGGGGTTTGGCTTCCAGCCGCTCATGTAGCTCGGAGGTGGCCTTGAACAGCAGGAACAGGCCGCCCCCCATCAGGATCAGGTCCCGACCGGAGAAGGGGTGATCCCACAGGTGCAAAATCGGGGTGGTCAGGGTGACCAGCCATGACATGACGCTCAGAAGTCCAAGTCGCATCAGCAGGGCCAGCGACAGGCCGATGACGCGTGCCTTGTCCCGCTGGGCGGGAGGCAGTTTTTTCACCAGAATGGCGATAAAGACCAGGTTGTCGATCCCCAGCACGATTTCCAGAATGATCAGGGTAAACAGACCGATCCAGATATGGGGATCCAGCAGCAATTCCATTGTATGACCTCAATAAAAACAGACAGAGCAGAGAGTGATCACGGCGCGCGATGGCCGCAGTAACAGCAAGGCAAAGGTGTTATTCAGAGGCGCTGATTAAGCAGAAAAAGATAGGCTTTGACAGAGAGAGACGAAGGGCAACTTCGGGGATTGTCCATGATGGGCAATAAAACCTCGGGTGAAAAATGAGCCCTGATGATAGCGGCTGGCGCCAATTTGGCAAGAGCAGCGTCAGCGAGGCGTGATGGGGTTGTGATGCGACAGGGGGAGGCAGCGGTGCCGCGCTCCCCGTGCGGTCGTTACAACCAGCGCTTTTCGCGGGTGAAACAGACCGACAGCCAGGCATCCCCCAGGGTGTCGCCAAGGCGAGACCAGAGCTCCTGACGCAGGGCATCCTGACGTTCGACGGGCCACTCCTGACCCGGCGCCACCAGAATGTTCAATTCCAGATCGAAGCGGCGACCGCTTTTGGCCAGATGGCTGTAGCACTCTATGCCGTGGCGCTGGCGCAGCGCTTCGATCTCCTGTTCGACTTGCCGTGGCACATCCCCCTTGGGGGCGATCTTCAACACTTCCCGCAGGTTGCGACCGAGCACCTTGATGGGAATGAGGGTGGCACAGAGGGCCAGTAGCGAGACCAGCACCGGGTCTATGTAGCGGTTGTATTGGCCGTAGCCGATGGCATCGAGGCCGATGGCGACCACGAAACCGATAAGCAGGGTGGCGCTGAGCAGGGTATCCACCAGCCACTCTTTGGAGTCGACCCGCACCAGCTCGGAGTCTACCTGCTCGGCGACCTGGGCTTCGATGCGATAGATGATGGCGCAGAAGAAGGTGGAGACGGCGGCATAGATGAGGGCGTGGCCGAGATCGATCTCCCGTCCGCCATCCAGCAGGGTGGTGATGCCGCTATAGAGAGCGCCAAGGCAGAGCAGCAGAATAATGGTGCCATTGATGACGTTGGTGATGGGCTCGAAGTGGGCGTAGCCATACTGGAAGCGCGCATCGGAAGGGCGGGTAACGAGATAGGCGGTAACAAGACCGAGGCCTGTCATGCCCATGCTGAACAGGGTGAAGATACCATCGAGCATGATGGCGTTGGAACCGACGAAGAGGCCGTAGCCGATGCCGAAGATGGCAAAGGTGATACAACCGAACAGCGACAGGGTAAGCGCCTGTTTTTCGGTGGTGACCAGCGTACTGATAACATGGCTGTGGTGAGCCATAAAAGTCCTCCTTTCAAATGGTGAATATTGCCAAGCGCAAGCGGTTTTCTAGCTGATATACTGCCCGCTCACATGTGAGCGGACTGGCCTGACTGCCATTGACAGGCGGCTGGCCAGTCGTTGTCGCCGGCGTGCCGGCATCAAGCAAAGGATGGGAACAAGGATTCATGATCCCGAGACTCGATTACCAGGACAGTTTGTCACCCGCAACCCTGCAGTTTCTTGAGTTGCTAGAGCGCAGCGCATTTCGTGGTGATATCGAAAAGTCTTATGCAAGCCGGTTGGCGATGGCGACGGATAACAGCGTCTATCAGGTAGTACCTCAGGCGGTTCTCTATCCGCGCAGTGCGGACGACATAGCAGCAATGCTCAAGCTGGCCGCAGAGCCGGCGTACCACACTCTGAGTTTTTTCCCTCGCGGTGGCGGTACCGGCACCAATGGTCAGTCATTGGGCGGCGGCATTATCGTCGATCTCTCCCGTTATATGAACCAGATCATGGAAATTAATCTGGAAGAGGGGTGGGTGCGCGCCCAGGCCGGGGTGGTGAAAGACCAGCTCAACGCCTATCTCAAGCCCCATGGCTACTTCTTCTCGCCGGATCTCTCCACCTCCAACCGCGCCACCTTAGGGGGCATGATCAACACAGATGCCTCGGGGCAGGGGTCCCTCGTTTACGGTAAAACCTCGGATCACGTGCTGGGTCTCAAGGCGGTGCTGGAGAACGGTGACATCATGGCGACCGAGCCGCTGACCGGTGAGCGACTGGCCGACAAGCTGGCGCTGGAGAGTCGGGAAGGGGAGATCTATCGAACCCTCTATCGCATCGGCAAGGAGCGCCGCGCCGACATTGAGGCGACCTTCCCCAAGCTCAACCGCTTTCTGACCGGTTACGATCTCAAGCACCTCTATCAACCCGATACCGACACGCTGGATGTCAGCCGGGTGCTGTGCGGATCTGAAGGATCCTTGGGCTTTATCACCGAAGCCAAACTCAATATCACGCCAATCCCGCGCTACCGCACCCTGGTCAACGTCAAGTACGACAGCTTCCCCTCCGCCCTGCGCAATGCCCCCTTTATGGTGCAGGCGCAGGCCCTCTCGGTGGAAACGGTGGACTCCCGGGTGCTCGGGCTGGCCCGCGCCGACATCATCTGGCATTCGGTGAAAGAACTTATTCAGGATGTGCCCGGCAAGGATCTGCAGGGGCTCAACATCGTCGAGTTTGCCGATACCGACGAGGCAGAACACAAGGCCAAGGTGGCTGAGCTCTGCCGCCGTATCGACGAGCTGCTGGCCAAGAGTGAAGCCGGGATTATCGGCTATCAGGTATGTGACCACCTGCCGAGCATCGAAACCATCTACACCATGCGCAAGAAGTCGGTGGGGCTGCTGGGCAACGCCGAAGGGCGCAAGAAGCCGGTGGCCTTCACTGAAGACACCGCCGTGCCGCCAGAGTCATTGGCCGATTTCATCATGGAGTTTCGTGCCCTGCTGGATGCCCACGGCCTCGACTACGGCATGTTTGGCCACGTCGATGCCGGTGTGCTGCATGTGCGTCCGGCGCTGGATTTGTGCGATCCCGAGCAGGAGGTGCTGCTGCGCCGCATCTCCGATCAGGTGGTGGCGCTCACCGCCAAATATGGCGGCCTGATGTGGGGGGAGCACGGCAAGGGCTTTCGCTCCGAATACAGCCCCGCCTTCTTTGGCGAGCTGTGGGAAGAGTTGCAGCGGGTCAAGGGGGCGTTCGACCCGGCCAACCGCATCAACCCGGGCAAGATATGTATCCCCTACGGTAGCGGCGCCGAGCTGGTGTCGGTGGATGGCCCCAAGCGCGGCAAGTATGACCGCCAGATCCCGCTCGCGGTGCGCACCAGCTACACCCGCGCCATGGATTGCAACGGCAATGGTCTCTGCTTCACCTTCGAGACCGACTCCCCCATGTGCCCCTCGGTCAAGATCAGCCGCGATCGCCGCCACTCCCCCAAGGGGCGGGCGGGCCTGATGCGTGAATGGTTGCGTCAGTTGGCGGAGCAGGGTTTCGATCCGTTGGCGGAAGAGGTGGCACTGCAATCCGGTGGTGTGCGCTTCAAACAGCTGGTGGACAAGGTGCGCAACAGCTGGGCCAAACAGCGCGGCGAGTATGATTTCTCCCATGAGGTGATGGAGGCGATGGCGGGCTGTCTGGCCTGCAAGGCGTGCACCAGCCAGTGCCCGATCAAGGTGGATGTGCCCGATTTTCGCGCCCGCTTTATGCAGCTCTATCACGGCCGCTACCTGCGCGCGCCGAAGGATTACTTCGTCGGCACCGTTGAAAGCTATGCTCCGTTGCTTGCCAAGGCGCCGAAGCTGGTCAACTTCTTCCTCGAAAAAGAGTGGGCCCAGAAGGCGACCGAGAAGAGCATCGGCATGGTGGATGTGCCGCTGCTCTCGGTGCCGACCCTGGCCGAGAGCCTGCATGACAACCGCGCCCGCTATTTTGATCTGCCTGGACTGGAGCGGATGAGCGTCGAGCAGCGTAAGCAGGTTGTGCTCATCGTGCAGGATCCCTTCACCAGTTATTACGATGCCCCCGTGGTACGCGACCTGGTGAAACTCGCCAGCAAGCTCGGTTTCCAGCCCTATCTGCTGCCCTTTAAACCCAACGGCAAGCCCCAGCATATCAAGGGGTTCCTGCGCGCCTTTGCCCGCACCGCCGCCAACAGCGCCCAGTTCCTCAACAAGGTGGCGGCGCTTGGCATTCCCATGGTGGGGGTGGATCCGGCCATGGTGCTTTGCTATCGCGACGAGTATGCCAAGGCGCTGGGGTCGGCCCGCGGTGATTTTCAGGTGTTGTTGCCGCAGGAGTGGCTGCTCTCGCTGCCGGCAGATCAACTGCCTGCTAGCGCCAACAAGACCAAGATCGAGGAGGGGAGTGAGCCCTGGTATCTCTTTGCCCACTGCACCGAGAAGACCGCCAAGCCCTCCACTCACGGTGACTGGAGCACCCTGTTTGGCCGCTTCGGGGCCAGCTTGCAGCCGGTCTCTGTGGGTTGCTGCGGTATGGCGGGCACCTATGGTCACGACGTCAAACAGGTGGAGAACTCCAAGGGGATCTATGGACTGAGCTGGGCTGAGCCACTCGCGCACCTGCCCAAAGCGCGCTGTCTGGCGACCGGCTATTCGTGCCGCAGTCAGGTCAAACGGATGGAGGGGGAAAAGCTCAAACATCCATTGCAAGCCCTGCTGGAGCTGCTCTGATGCTGACGTTCCCCAAGCGGTTTCGGGTGCCGAAGGCCTATCGGCATCCACGTTTCTTGCTGTTACCCGCCACTCCCTCTCAGGCGGTGGTGGAGTTTGTCGCCATGTTGCGCGAGCGCGAGCAGCTCCATCAGCTGTTTCGCCCGAACGATCTCTGGCCCTCGGCCAATTTCAGCCTGAGCCAGCACGAAAGGGATCTGGAGTGGCAGCAGTCGGAGTTTCTGGCCAAGCGCTCCTTTGCCTATGGCCTCTGGAGCCCGGATCGGGAGCCGCAATTTTGGGGTGGGGTTTATCTCTACCCCTCGGTGTTGCCAGAGGTAGCGGTGGAGCTCTTCTTCTGGAAGGTGGCCGAGGCGTCCATCACGGATGAGGAGCTGGAGATTCAGCTGCGCGAGTGGCTCGCCAGGGTGTGGCAGTGGCCAGACCCCCGCTTGCCGGGGCGAGAAGTGCCTTGGTCCGAATGGCCCGGCGTTACCTACCCCTGGTGACATCCCGCTTAAGGGCATGATTGTGTAACACGCAGCGCCGGGCGGGGCTGCGTTGTTACCACGTCACCTGATAACCAACAACTCATATAACAGAACCATGTTGCCGATGGAGGGCGTTTCACTCATATCGGTACGCATTCATCGCTTACATAAGGAGTCTGCTCGCAATGAGTCACGATATTGCGCCCATCTGGCGTAAACCCATGAGTCTGGAGGGGCTCAACGCCACCTCTCGCAACACCCTGATGGCCCATCTCGATATCGTCTACACGGCTTTTGGCACCGATTGGCTTGAAGCGACCATGCCGGTGGATCATCGCACTCACCAGCCCCTGGGCATGCTGCATGGCGGCGCATCCGTGGTGCTGGCGGAAACCTTGGGATCGATTGCCGCCAATATGGCTGTCGGGCCAGATAGCTACTGTGTGGGGCTGGAGGTGAATGCCAACCATCTGCGAGCCAAGCGGGAAGGGGTGGTGACCGGGCGTTGCACGCCGCTCCATCTGGGAGCAACAACCCAGGTGTGGCAGATTGAAATTCGGGACGAACGTGAGCGTTTATTGTGCACCAGCCGACTGACCATGGCGGTGCTCAAACACAAGCGGGGCAAGGACTCCAGCGAGGAGTGATCTGCAATAACGCACTATGAGTGCAAAATAAGCAAGCCATACTCGCCAGATCCCTCTATAATTGCCAACGTCTTGAGAGGCTTATCACATTTTTCAAGACAGCAGAACAAAGTGGCGCTATAATCGCCGCCTTTTTGCTATTCCGCGGTGTTAGCCGCCTGCCTTAATCTGGAAGAATCTATGTCTGATACCGAACAACTGCCCCTTTTTAGTGAGCTTGGACTGGCCGCGCCTGTATTGAAAGCGCTGCAGGACGTGGGCTATGAGCGCCCGTCACCGATCCAGGCCGCAGCAATTCCCCACCTGATGGCGGGACACGATCTGCTGGGGCAGGCGCAAACCGGTACAGGGAAGACCGCTGCTTTTGCCTTGCCTCTGTTGTCTCGTCTGGAAGCTGGTAACCGCAACACCCAGATCTTGGTGCTGGCGCCTACCCGCGAACTGGCGCTGCAGGTGGCTGAAGCGTGCCAACGCTATGCCCACCACATGCCTGATTTCCACGTGCTGCCGATCTACGGTGGTGCCTCCTACGAAACCCAGACCCGCGCCCTGCGTCGCGGTGCCCAGGTTGTCGTCGGTACTCCGGGCCGCGTGATGGATCTGATCCGTCGCAAGAACCTGGATCTCTCCGGCCTGAAAGCTCTGGTACTGGACGAAGCTGATGAAATGCTGCGTATGGGCTTCATCGACGACGTGGACTGGATCATGGAGCAGTGCCCGAGCTCTCGTCAGGTTGCTCTGTTCTCTGCCACCATGCCGGAGCAGATCCGTCGCGTGGCCCAGAAGCACCTGAAGCAGCCCAAAGAGATCAAGATCGCCTCCAAGACTGCTACCGCTACCACTATTCGCCAGCGTTACTGGCAGGTAACCGGTCTGCACAAGCTGGACGCCATGACCCGCCTGCTGGAAGTGGAATCCTACGAAGCCCTGCTGGTATTCGTACGTACCAAGAACGCTGCTGAAGAGCTGGCTGGCAAGCTGGCCGCCCGTGGTCACGCCTGTGAAGCGCTGCACGGCGACATCCCGCAGAAACTGCGTGAGCGTACCGTCGACAAACTGCGTCAGGGCCAGCTGGACATCCTGATCGCCACCGACGTGGTTGCCCGTGGTCTGGACGTTGAGCGCATCACTCACGTAGTGAACTACGACATTCCGTACGACACCGAATCTTACGTTCACCGTATCGGTCGTACCGGTCGTGCCGGTCGCAAGGGCGAGGCCATCCTGTTCGTGGCTCCGCGCGAGCGCCGCATGCTGCGCGCCATCGAGCACGCAACCCGTCAGGCCATCGAGCCGATGAAGATGCCGAGCACCGAGGACATCAACCAGCACCGTCTGGCCAAGTTCAAAGAGCGCATCCGCGAAACCATGATGGGCGAAGAGCTCGAGATCTACCACAACCTGGTAAACGAGCTGATCGAAGAAGATTCTGCCGATCCGCTGGAGCTGGCTGCTGCACTGGCCAAGCTGGTACAGGGCGACCAACCGCTGCTGCTGGATGACTCCATCCCGGATCCGCTGTTCAACAACAGCAACGATCGTGGTGGCTTCGAGCGTCGTGACTTCAACGATCGCGGCGGTCGTGACTTCGGTGACCGTGGCGATCGTCCGGCCCGTCGCATGCCGTCCCTGGAGCCGCGTCCGCTGAAAGACAACCCAGATGTGGAGATGGAGCGTTACCGCGTAGACGTGGGTGCCCATCACGGTGTCAAGCCGGGCCAGATCGTGGGCGCCATCGCCAACGAAGCGAACATCGAGAGCCGCTTCATCGGCAACATCGACATCGCTGACGACTTCTCCACCGTTGACCTGCCCAAGGGCATTAGCGCCGATGTGCTGGAAGTGATCAAGAAAGCCCGTGTTTGCCAGCGTCCGCTGCAGATCACTCGCTACACCGAGGTGCCGGCCGGTGGCAACACCAGCAGCCGTCCGCCGCGCGGTGATCGTCCGTTCCGTGGCGACCGTCCTTTCAACAAGGATCGCCGTCCGCAGGGTGACCGTCCGTTCAACAAGGATCGCCGCGAAGGTGGTTTCAACAAAGATCGCAAATTCGGTGGCAAGCGCCGCGAAAGCTGATTGCTGATCCCGTTATGAAGAAGGCCGCTCATTGAGCGGCCTTTTTTTGTGCCAGTGTCTAGTCCTGAAATAGGTTTACACATTTTCAACTAGCATTTTTCTACTCAAAACCCTCTATGTACCGCATCGGGGGTTCTGTATTTCAACGCATGATGCGGCCGCTCCACGTTGTAAATATTCACAGCTTCACGCACCATTTCCCGCGCTTGCGTCAAATCCTGCGGGCTTTGCAACAATAACTCTCCTTTCAAAATCCCGTTCACCCGCTCCGCCAACGCATTCTGGTAACAGTCATACCCATCCGTCATCGAGCATTTCACCCCGTACCGTTCATGTAATGACTGATACAGCCCCGAGCAATACTGCACGCCGCGGTCCGAGTGATGGATAAGTTCACCGCCGCCACGTCGTTGCTTCAGTGCTTTCTTGAACGCCATCGCCACCGACTCCGCGTGCATCCCTTCGTGCACGTGATGGCCCACTATCTTGCGTGAGTAGGCATCCGTCACCAGGCTCAGGTACAGCGTCCTGGCTGGCAGATAGGTGATATCAGCGACCCAGACCTGCTCCGGGGCCACCAGTGTGACCTGCCCTGGCCCCGCCTTGAGCAAGTTGGGATGACGGTAGAAACGGTGAAAACTGTGGATGGTCTTGTGATACGCCCGCTTAGGCAGCACCAGCAGGCGGTGCTCGGCCAATATCCGAAACAGCCTGTCCCGCCCGACCTTGAGCCCGCCATCATCCTGACCCTGGAGCAGATAATGCAGCTTGCGAGTGCCCACCCGCGGTTGTCGCAGTCGAACCTGACGCACAAAGCGCGCCACCTGCAAGCCCTGTGCATGGCGCTCGTCGGCGACCCGATTGCGCTTGTAGTAAGCCTGCCGGCTTATTCCCAGAAACAGGCAAGCCCTGACAATGGTCAGCCTCTCGACTTGCCGCTGCGAGAGGACTTGCCGGGTCGCTTTTTTACGATGGAGACGCCGTAGTCATTCTTCAGTACATCGACGACGGCCTCGAAGAACTGGGCTTTCTGACTCATCAGCGCCAGCTGTTGCTCGAGCTCCTTGATACGCTGTTCGGGCGTCTGGTTGTCGGGGTCAGGCATGGTGATGCTCCTGCCGGCACGTACAGAAGCCCCCTGGCTCCAATCTTGCCGACCATGTTTACGTAACCATACCAGAATGGTCGAATTGCCCTGAATGCCATATCGGGCTTGTGCTTGCTGGCAACTGAGCTCGCCTTTTTCAATCTGCTCGACCAGTGCCAGTTTAAAAGTCAGTGAGTAATCGCGCTGTGTCCGTTTCACACCTTGTCCCATCGGGTTCTCCATTTATTGGGGGGGAAAGGTGTAAACCATATTCAGGACGGGACACAGCCTCTCGCGAGGCGGTAAGGTGCTGGTGCGCCGAGGATAACAGGAAAACTGTGCTCAGAGCCTTGTGGTGAGCGCTCAGGCTGCCATAAAGCTGTCATGCTGAGGAGATAGATGACGCCGACGTGGCATGCCTCACCATCGCCCTGAGGGTGGTTTGCTGGGTACCCGTCGCTGAGCGTTAGAAAAGGGGGGCATGCCGGCTAATGACACAACGGCGATGAGCAAGCCCATGCCCAACCAGCTGCTCCATGGGAAGTGCCGGGGAGGTGTTGCTCATACAGGCGATGGTCTGGCGAGAGTGCTCACCTGTTTTTGTCGTTGTTGCCGTTGTCGGCACCGATGTTTGTGTTTTCCGGAAAGCAAAAAACCGACCCTGAGGTCGGTTTTTTTAATTTGGCGGTGAGGGAGGGATTCGAACCCTCGATACGTTGCCGTATACACACTTTCCAGGCGTGCTCCTTCAGCCACTCGGACACCTCACCAATTTTTCGTTCGCTGCGCTGTTGCGCTGGAACGGGGCGTAATTTAGGGGAAAGGGCTGTGTGGGTCAACCTCTTTTCCCCTTATTTTTCATAATCTTTTCCGAATGCCTAACCCTTGTGCAGAATGCTGGTTTTTTAAACCGGATCAGGGCTTGTCGAGGATGATCAGGCTGTCCGGCAGCTCGTTTTGATCCCGGGTGGCCGGGAAGGCATCGGTCAGAATGGCGCTAACGCGCTCAACGCACTCCAGAAAACCTTGTTCGATCTCCTTGTTGCGCACTCGCGCCACGAAGTCGTCGATGATCTCCTGCCACTGGCCGTTGTCGATATGCTGGGCGATGCCGTCATCCACCAGTATTTCTACATAGTGCTCGGCGGCCGAGACGAAGATCAGCACCCCGAGCCGGTCGCGGGTGCGGTGCAGCCCCTGCTCGACAAATTGCAGGCGAGCCATCAGGGCCGCCCGGTGCTGGCGAACCTTCTTCGGGATGAGCCGCATTTTTATTGGGGTCCAGTGGAACAGCAGGCTCAGCAGCAGCCAGACCGACCACTGCACCAGCAGGATTTCGTACCAGCCGAGCCAGAAGCCGAGCTGGAACACCAGCAGCGGGGTGAGCATCGCCAGTAGCGCCGCCCAGAGGGTGGGAATGTAGCGATAGCCATCGCTGGCCGGGGCCAGCACGGTGACCAGTTCAGCATCAGTCTCTAGCTCCGCTTCGCGCACCTTGGCCTGAAGCGTGTGGAAGAACTGTTTAGAAATCATGATTTGTCTCTTTACTCCTGTTACCAGCCACCGGAGGCTCCGCCGCCGCCAAAGCTGCCGCCGCCACCGCTGAATCCGCCGCCGGAGCGACCACCAAAGGAGCCGGCACCCAATCCACCAGCCATGTAGGCCGACCGACGTCGTCCTCCTGGCCCACCGCCACCACCGCCGCGCAGGTTGTGGAGCACGATCATCGCAATCACCACCAGAATAAACAGCCAGGGGCCGCCACCGTTGTCACTCTTCGGCTGCTCGACCGGCTGATATTCCCCGGCGAGTGCCTTCATGATGCTCTGGCTGCCCGCCATGATCCCGGCCACCATATCGCCGCGCTTGAAGGCGGGCAGGATGCGGCCATGGATGATGTTGGCTGCGATGGCGTCGGGCAGGGCGCCTTCCAATCCATAGCCTACCTCGATCCGCACCTTGCGCTCATCCTGGGCGATCAGCAACAGCACGCCATTGTTTTTACCTTTCTGGCCGATCCCCCAGTGGCGACCGAGCTGGTAGCCGTACTCCTCGATAGTCTCCCCATCGAGGCTGTCGACGGAGACCACCACCAGCTGGATACCACTGCGCTTTTCAAAGGCGGCCAGCTGTTGGGTCAGTTGATGGGCCTGTTTGCGGGACATCAGACTGGCTTCATCCACCACCCGTCCGCTCAGCGTCGGGAAGTCCGGTGCTGCTTGCAGGGCACTGGCCCAGAGCAGCAGACAGGGAAGAAACCAGCGCAGCATCATCTTCATTGGAAGCTGACCTTGGGCGCCTCATCGGCACCGGGTTTGGCACTGAAACTGGGTTTGGCCTCCAGATCCGAGTAGAGCAACTTGGACCAGATAACGCCGGGGAAAGTGCGGATCTCGGTATTGAACTGGCGCACCGCCTCGATATAGTCGCGGCGAGCCACCGAGATGCGGTTCTCGGTTCCTTCCAGTTGGGCCTGCAGGGCAAGGAACTGCTGATCCGCTTTCAGCTCGGGGTAGCGTTCTACCACCACCATCAGGCGGGAGAGGGCGCTGGAGAGCTGGTTCTGCGCCGCTTCAAACTCCTTGAGCTGGGCAGGATCGCTCACCTGCACGCTGCCGACCCGGGCACGGGCATCGGTGACCGCCTTTAGGGTCTCCTGCTCATGGCTGGCGTAGCCCTTGACGGTGGCGACCAGATTGGGAATGAGGTCGGCGCGGCGCTGATACTGGTTCTCCACCTGCCCCCAGCTTGCTTTAACCTGCTCATCCAGGGTCGGAATGTTGTTCATGCCGCAGCCGGTCAGGCCGAGCAGCAGGGTCAGGGTCAACAGGCTCTGCGTGGTTCTGCGCCAGAGTGATGTGGCCATCTTGTTGTTCTCCTTTGATATTTCAAGTCGATAGTGCGCCATGGATGGTGTACGACCAAGCGTGCATCACCATACCAGCTTGGGGTCAGTTGCCACAACGCGCAGGTAGTTCGGGTCGCTTGTTGATGCCGGAGACCTTGGGCAGCTGGGGCTTGTCTTTTAGCCAGGATGCCAGCTCTTCCCCGCAGCCATTGCCGGGCGGAATGGGAGCCTGGGGTTCACAATCGGGGCTGCCCACCGGGCAGCGCAGCCGCACGTGGAAGTGGCTGAAGTGGCCCACCCAGGGGCGTAGCTTGGCGACCCAGGGTTCGTTACCAGCTTGTTGGCAGACCGCGGATTTGATCACCGGATTGACGAAGATGCGGGCCACCTCGGGTTTGCTGGCCGCCAGCCGCAGCAGGGTGAGCTGCTGTGGGCCAAAGCGGCCCGGTAACATTTTGTAGCTGGGTTCGTCGATCAGTGCCCACTCCTTGGGGGCATCCTGCTCCCATTTGCTGATGGGGCGGTTGGCCATGCGAAACCAGATATCGGCATCAAGGCCAGTCTGGTGGCTGCGATGACCGGAGGTAAAGGGGCCGCCACGGGCCATCGCCAGATCGGCGATATAGAGATCCGGCAGCCCGGCCATGCGGGTCTGGTTGGCCAGCGCTTGCAGATAGTGGATGAGGTCGGGGTGGCCGTAGTAGCGCAGCCGTTTGGTGCGGATCACCTGATAACCCGGCCCTTCGAGGGGCAGGGATACGCCGTTTTTCAGGCAACCGGCGGCATAACCACCGATGGCTTCCGCTTGCAATACAGTCGCCAGCAACAGGGACGTCAGCATGTGCGTGCTCCTTGTCTTGCTTCGAGTCGGCTCAGCAATACGAACAGACTCAAACATATAAATAAATAGGCCGCGGCTACCAGCAGCCAGATCTCGTAGACCAGTCCGCTGGAGTTGGCCATCTCGGTACCGACGAAGGTGAGCTCCTGCACCGAGATAAGGGAAACAATGGCGGTATCCTTCACCAGCGCGATGAGCTGACCGGTGAGGGGGGGCAACATCAGCAGCATGCCCTGCGGCAGGATCACATGGCGCAGCCGCACCCAGGGGGAGAGTCCGAGGCTCTGCGCCGCCTCCCACTGGCCACGGGGGATGGCGGCAAGCCCGGCACGGACGATCTCGGCGACGAAGGCTGCGCTGATCATGCCAACGCAGAGGGTGCCTGAGATGAGGTTTTCCCAGCGGGCTGGTGGGCCAAACAGCGCCTCTTGCCACGGGGAGAGTGATACGGTGCCGAGCCAGCGGGAGAGGCCGCTCGCAGGCAGCAGCTGGTTGGCGATAAAGAAGTAGAAGATGAAGATAAAGACCAGCGGCGGCAGATTGCGGATCAGCTGGATAAACAGGGTCGCGGGCATCACCAGCCAGGGGCGGCGGCTGAAGGCGGCTACCCCCAGCGCAGTGCCGAGCAGTAGCGCCAGCACCATGCCGAGCAGGGCGATGCGCCAGGTGGTGAGCAGACCGCTGAAAAAGTAGGGCAACTCGCCGTGAGGGCCAGGGGTGAACAGCAGATCGAAGGCCTCATGCCAGCGCCACTGATAGGCTACCCCGATGTGCAAGCGGCTGGCCAGCCAGAGGCCAGCCAGCAGCAGGATCAGGGCGATCGCCCCATCCAGCCAGTTGATGTTCCGACATGCCCCACGGACGATGCGCCGGATGGTCTCTTTTAGAGCAATCAGCATCAGGGGTTGGCGACCTGCGCTTCCCAGGCCAGGGACTTGAACCAGTAGTCATGGCGCGCCTTGAGCCAGCCATCGGCCTGACGTGCGGCGATCCACTCGTTGAACTGCTCAGCCAGGGCATCATCCCCCTTGCGCAGGGCAAAGCCTTCACTCCCTTCTGCCAGCGGTTTGGCAAACGGCATAAAGAGGGCATCCGGGTGGCGCAGCGCCTCTTGCTCGGGTTTCGGGGAAGAGGAGAGGGCGCCGTGGGCGCGGCCGTTCAGCACCTCCTGAAATACCTGTGACTCGTCATCAAACTGGCGCAGGGTGGCCTTGGGGAAGTGTTCTTTTGCCACCTGTACCGGTGAGGCGCCACGACGTACCGCCAGGATCACCCCGCGCTGGTTGAAGTCCGCCACGGTTTTCTTCTCTTTGGCCATGGCGCTGGAGGCGGCCAGCTGCACCCCCGAGTGGGAGTAGGCCTGGGTGAAACGCACGCTCTTCTCCCGCTCGGGGGTGATGGTGAGGCCGCCGATGATGACGTCATACTTTTTCGCCAACAGGGAGGGGATGATGCCATCCCAGGCGGTAGGCACGAACTCTACCTGCCAGCCGTTATCTGTGGCGAGGCGACGGGCCACGTCAATCTCGAAACCGATCAGGGCCCCCTGCTTGTCGCGCATAGCCCATGGGGCGAAGGTGGACATGCCGACCCGCAGGGTACCGCTCTGCTCGATCTGCGCCTGGGTGTCGGAGGGGGCAGTTTGTGCCAGTGCCGGAGTGAGCAGGCTTGCCAGCAGCAGGGCTGCGCCCGACAGGGTGGTCTTGAATGACAGATTCATGGTTAGCGTCCTTGTTGATCCGGATTCAGGTTACGGGCCAGTGCCCGCGAACAGGCTGACAGCGTCAGGGTTAACAGCAAATAGAGGGCAGCTACGGTAAACCACACCTCAAAGGTCAGAAACGTATCGGCAACCAGAGTACGCCCTTCGTTGGTCAGATCGAAGATGGCGATCACACTCACCAGAGCCGAATGTTTGATAAGGGAGACCAGCTCGTTGGTCAGCGGCGGCAAGGTGATGCGCACCAGCTGGGGCAGGATCACCTTGCGCAGGGTGATGGCCCGTGACAAGCCAAGCGACTGGGCTGCCTCCCACTGTCCTTTGGGAATGGCCTGTACACCTGCACGCAGCACTTCGGCGGTGAAGGCCCCCTGATAGAGGGAGAGGCTCAACACGGCGCAGGCAAGGGGGGCCAATCCCAGCATGGGGCCCAGCAAGAAATAGAGAATATAGAGCTGCACCAACTGGGGCGTGGTGCGCACCAGCGCCAGATAGGTGATAGCGAGCCAGGGGCCGAGCCGGGAGGGAAGCAGCCGCAGGCTGACCACGCACACCCCGACCGCCATCGTGCCCAACAGACTGAGCAGCGCCACCTGCAAAGTGACCAGCAGGCCGTTTAGTAAGGGGCCGGCATAAAAGGTTCCCTCATCCCACTCGCCGAGAAAGGGCAACACTCGCGGCCACTGCCACTCATAGCCCATCTGGCGAGCGCCGCTATAGAGCGCCCAGCCGAGCAACACAGAGAGCATCACAGTGCCCGACAACCAGCCGAGCAGGCGGGGAAGATTGAGCCTAGCCATGATAGCTGAGCACCTGTTCGAGGAAGGCCCGGGTGCGCGGGTGCCGGGGGGCGTTGAACAGCTGGGCGGGCGGGGCCGACTCGATGATCTTGCCCTCGTCCATAAAGAGCACCCGATCCGCCACCTGACGGGCAAAGCCCATCTCGTGAGTGACGCAGATCAGGGTCATCCCCTCGTCAGCCAGCTCGCGGATCACATCGAGCACTTCGCGGATCATCTCGGGGTCGAGGGCGGAGGTGGGCTCGTCAAACAGCATTAGCTCGGGTTGCATGCAGAGGGAGCGGGCGATGGCGACCCGCTGCTGCTGGCCGCCGGAGAGCTGGTGGGGGTACTTGTCGGCCTGCGCCTGAATGCGCACCCGCTCGAGCAGCCCGAGCGCCCGGGCTTTGGCCTCCTGAGGGCGTAACCCCAGGGTATGCACCGGCGCCACCATCAGGTTTTCCAGCACCGTCATATGGGGGAAGAGGTTGAACTGCTGAAACACCATGCCAACCCGACCTTGCAGGCGGCGCAGGTAGGAAGGGGTCACCGGCTCGCCAAACAGGAACAGCTGGCCGTCGTCGATCCCCTCCAGCCCGTTGATGGTGCGGATCAGGGTCGATTTTCCCGAGCCTGACGGGCCACAGATGACCCACTTCTCTCCCCGTTCAATGGTGAGATCGATGTGATGAAGCGCCTGAAAATCGCCATAGAATTTGTCGACGCCACAAAAGCGCACACAGGATTGCGAGCTGGTCAAGAAGCGGGTTCCACTGAGAATCATTTACGCCATGGTATTGATTTTATAGGGGGATGACAAAGAAAACCCCCTTGTCAGCATCCTGATGGCTATTCACAATGGCGCCATTTCGTGATGACAGGAGCTTTTCATGCGTATTACATCCTTGCTTGCCGGTTCGCAGGTGCAGCTGTTGATGCCGCCAGCGGTTCGCTATCGCTGCGTCATTTTTCTGCTGTTGCTGGTGAGTTGGAGCGTGGTGGTGGCCTCCTTGTGGGATGGCTGGGGCGCCATGGCGCTGCTCAACTGGGTGGGTGTGGTCTTTGGTGGCATCACCGGGATCATGGTGTCGCTGCCCCGCAGCTGGCAGCCCTGGCGCCTGGCGGAGCTGGGGTGGGATGAACAGCATATCTATCTGCTCAATGGCAACAAGGATGAGGCGCTGGCACTGCCCCGCAGCACGCTGGTGGCGCTTGAACGGGAGCGGCGAGTGGGCCACGACGGCCAGTGGCTCGACTTCAGCCTCGATCTGCAACTGAGTGAAGAGGAGCTGGCGGCGGCCATGGCCTTACTGGATCTCAAGGCGGGGGAGCTCCATCTGGTGAGCCCGTCTGTCTATCGCTTCGGCTTTAAACGGGCCTGGCACGGTCGCCGGAGGCTGGCGCAACGGTTGTCAGATCTGCAATCGGCCTGAGTCGACTATTTTCTCGACAATTCCCGGCAAAGCTCAGATACTGCCAGTGACTCGAATTGATCTTGTCTGCACTGTTAACCCAAGAGATCAATCACTTGACGACAGTGTGGAGAAGGCCACGGCATGAAGCCATGGCAGGTCCGGCATAGGGGTTGTGCCCTTACCGTTATGCTGGGAATTGCATAGAGAAGGCACCTTGAATCGAGAGTGGATGGCATGAAGATTTACGTAGGAAATCTGTCGTACCGGATGACGGCCGACGAACTGAAAACCCTGTTCAGCCAGTTTGGACAGGTCGACAAGGTTGATATCATCATCGACCGCGATACCGGCCAGTCAAAGGGGTTTGGTTTTATTGAAATGCCGGTCAATGGTGATGCCGAAAAGGCCATCGCTGGTCTGCATGGCACAGAAGTCGGTGGCCGTACCATCACCGTCAACCAGGCCAAACCGAAGACAGATGCTCCCCGTGGTCGCCCGCAACAGCGCCACCGCTAAGGTACCTCGGCAATAAAAAAACGGCATGGGTTTCCCCCATGCCGTTTTTGTTTCTGAATGTTTTGCTGTGATCAGGGGACGTCGTAACCGAGTGCCGCCTTGCGGATGCGGAACCACTGCTGGCGGTTAAGCTCGATGGATTCGGCGGCCACGGCGGCGGCAATCCGCTCCCGCTTGCCGGAGCCAATCAATGGCAGCGGCTGGCTTGGCAGCATCATTACCCAAGCGTAGACCACCTGCTCGATAGTCTGGGCGCCCACTTCCTGACGGATCTGCTCCAGTTCGGCACGCAGCGGGGCATAGGCCTCATCGCTGAACAGTCGGCCGCCGCCGAGACATGACCAGGCCATCGGCTTGATGCCAAGCTGCTGGCACTGATCCAGGGTACCATCGAGGGTCCCTTCCTGATGAAGCGGCGAGATCTCCAGCTGGTTGGTGACTAGCGGGAAGGGGAGGCGCGATTGCAGTAGCTCGAACTGACGGGCGGTGAAGTTGGATACCCCGGCGTGCTTGATCTTACCCGCCTGTTTCAGGGTGATAAAGGCGTCGGCCACATCATCGGCGTTCATCAGGGGATCCGGGCGGTGGATCAGCAGCAGGTCCAGATGGTCGGTGCCGAGCTTGCGCAGCGAGGCCTCGGCGCTGGCGATGATATGGTCCTTGCCGGTGTTGTAGTGGTTGAGAGCATGCTCCGGCTTGGCGGTGAGGGCGATACCGCACTTGGTGACGATCTCCATCCGGCTGCGCAGGGAAGGCTCGAGGCGTAGGGCGTGACCAAAGGCCTCTTCGCACTGGTAGCCACCATAGATATCGGCGTGATCGATGGTGGTGACCCCCAGATCCAGATGATATTTCATCAGATCGAGCAGAGCGGCCGGAGAGAGCTGCCACTCCATCAGGCGCCAGTAACCCATGATGAGGCGAGAGAAGGTGGGGCCTTGCGGATGCAGGGCGACACGGGATACAGACATGGTTGACTCCTTTAAAAACGCGATGCGAAAACGATGTGCAACATGGATGACTGCGGGCATCTTGGCCCCATGTGGCTGGCAAAGCAATAATGGACAGTGGCATGATTCGAACTTTGGTTCTGACCGAAGAGAGTTGGGGAGATAATTGGATGGAAGGATTTGCCGAGCGCTTGCAGAGCCTGATCGGGGAGATGAGCGTGAGCGCCTTTGCCCGCAAGGTGGGGCTCAGTGAAGCGCTGATCCGCAAATATTTGAAGGGGGCCGAGCCTGGCCTGGCGCGGGCCAACCAGATCGCCATGGGGGCCAACTGCTCGCTGGAGTGGCTGGCGACCGGATGCGGTTATCTCTACCGTCAGGCGGAAGTGGTGGACAGGGAGGCGCTGGCTGCGGCGCAGCAACTGCTGGGCGAGCAGCAACCCGGGGTGGGGCTGCCCGATGAGGAGGCGCTGGTCACCCTGCTCGCCTACTACCAGTTTTTGCGCACCCACAAGAAAGCGGACGGTTTTCTCGACTTGGCGCTGGCGCGGGAGTTTGGCCGCCATCTGGGGGAAGCGTGATGAGGAGCATATTACCCTTTGGTCGTGTCACGGCCGGTTGATTATTCTGATACGCTCTAAGCAAGATAAGTCTCCATGGAATGGGCGATGAGCTACTTGATCCTCGGAAGTGGTGCGCTGGGCTCGGCGCTGGCAAGAGAGCTGATGGCAAGGGGGGAGTCATTCCTGCTGGCCGGGCGCAACTATCCCAAAGGGATCGAGATGGAGGACTTCTTCCCGCTGCCAGATGTCGATGCCATCTCGTTCGATGCCTTGTTTACCCTCTACGATTGCGATCCGCTTCCCACCGTTGTGATCAATACCATCGGCGTGTTGCACGATGTCAGCTTTATGCCGGAGCGGCGGGTCGAAGAGGTGCACCCCAAGTGGCTGTGCGACAGCCTGCTGGCCAATGCCTGGCCAACACTGGCGCTGGCTGCCCGTTTCAGCCGGTTGATGGGCAATGACCATCCGCTGTGGCTCTGCGCCATCTCCGATCTGGCGGGCTCCATCACCGCCAATCTGGAGGGGGGACGTTACAGCTACCGGATGAGCAAAGCGGCCCTCGACATGGGGGTGAAAACCCTGGCCCTTGAGTGGACGCAGCGTTTCCCGCAAGCAGGGGTGGTGGCCGTTGCGCCCGGCTTGATGGACTCCCCGATGAATACCCCCTTTCTGAGCGAGTTGCCCGCGGATCAATTGCTGGATCCTGCCGAGGTGGCGGTGAAACTGCTCAATCTCATCAAGGGGTTATCATTGACTCAATCGGGCCAGCTACTGGATCTGAACGGTCAGCCGCTGCCTTGGTAAATCCCGCCTGCGGGTTCTACGGACGTCTATTGGCTTCACATTCTGCTCATGCGCCCCTTGCCAAGCGAGGGGCGCATGGCTAACGTCACTCTCCTGTTTCAGGAGGGATCTCATGCGCTATATCGATTTACGAAGTGACACCGTCACCCAGCCTACTGACGCCATGCGTCAAGCCATGCTCCACGCCGAAGTCGGTGACGATGTCTATGGTGAAGATCCGGGCGTCAACGCGCTGGAGGCCTTTGGGGCCAGATTGCTGGGCAAACAGGCGGCGCTGTTTGTGCCGTCCGGCACCATGTCCAATCTGTTGGCGGTGATGAGCCACTGTCAGCGCGGTGAGGGGGCCATCCTCGGCAACGCCGCTCACATCTATCGCTATGAAGCGCAGGGGAGTGCCGTGCTGGGCTCCGTAGCCCTGCAACCCTTGCCGATGCAGCGCGATGGCACACTGGCATTCGATGATATCAGGGCTGCGCTGGCCCCTGATGATGCCCACTTCGTCCAGACTCGCCTGATCTGCCTTGAGAACACCCACAACGGCAAGGTGCTGCCGCTCTCCTATCTGCAGGAGATGGGGGCATTCGTTGCCGAGCGCGGCTTGAAGCTTCATCTCGATGGCGCCCGGCTTTTTAACGCCGCCGTGGCCAGCGAGACCCCGGTCGAGGTGATCGCCGCTCCATTTGATAGCATCTCGATTTGTCTCTCCAAGGGGTTGGGCGCACCGGTGGGCTCGCTGCTGGTGGGCAGACACGACTTCATCGCCCGTGCGCGCCGACTGCGCAAGATGCTGGGGGGCGGCATGCGTCAGGCGGGGATTCTGGCGCAAGCCGGTCTGTTTGCCCTCGAGCAGCACGTGACCCGCCTGGCCGATGATCACCGCCGTGCCAAACGGCTGGCCGAAGGGTTGGCTGCACTGCCGGGCATCGAGCTCGACCTCTCGCTGGTGCAGAGCAATATGGTGTTCCTGCGGCTGCGTGAGGGGGAATCAGCCCCTCTGCTCGCTTTTATGAAGGAGAGGGGGATCCTCTTCTCCGGTTACGGCGAGCTGCGGTTGGTGACCCATCTGCAAATCAACGATGACGATATTGAAGAGGTGATCGACGCCTTCACCGAGTATCTCGGGGCGCGTTGAGACGGCTGGTGAGGTAGAGGTTATACCGAGACCTGTTCATACCGAAATAAAAGAGGGCGCCGCGGCGCCCTCTGTTATTTGCTGCAAGCTCAAGCCTGCCGCTGGCCGCTCATCAGCATGGCCTCATCGGTAGCGTCGTAGATCATCACCGCGATATGGGTCACCTGACCGCCGAAATCGGCCAGTGGCACCAGCGTCAGGTTCTGGAACATATGGGGGGCCGAGCCGGTAATGGGGCGATAGTTGGAGAAACGTAGCAGATAGGGCTTCTGCTCCCAGGTGCTGAAGGCGCGGTTGTTGAGCTTGAAGACCATGTTGGCCTTGCGCTCGAACCAGGCTCTGTCCACATCGGGGAAGAGCTCGAACAGTACGCCATCGCGCACGTCACTGGCCAGTCGGCCGCTGTGGCTCTCCATAAAGCCGTTCCACACCTGTACCTTGTACTCCTTGTCGAGCACTACCAGGCCTACGTCCAGGTTCTGGACTATGTTCATCAGCCAATGAAATTCACGGATTTCCATAGTCACTCCTAGAGCATGTGCATGATTTTGTTGTTCATGGTGGCGATGGAATCTTCGGTAAACAGCAGCAGCAGATCACACTGCACCGCGTAATCCTGGATCCGGTAGTTGATCTCGATGGCGAGCGTGCGGCGCCAGCGACTCTTGTTGGTGTTGATCAGCTCGTTGATGGGTCTGTGCTGGCCGAGCACCACCGGGTGCCCCTGACTGAAGGGGGTGTCGAGCTGGTTGGCGTAGCCGCGTAGGAAGGCGCCGATCAGCACGTTGGCGGTATCCATCAACAGCTCCAGTTCGGCGGTGCGATCCAGCGTCCCCTGATGGTTCATCAGCTTGGCCAAATCTTTGAAGCTGGAGTCATGGAACAGGATCAGCGCTTCACCGGCGATCCCAGCTCCGATAAACCCCTGACAGACGGCGGAGAGGGTATCTGAATCCGCAGCGGCCGAGAGGGCCATATGCAACTCTGATACTTCCAGCACGTTGACGTTGGGGATGGGCAGTACCACGAAGGCGTTGAGCAGACGAGCCAGCAAGTCGGCGGCCTGACCCATGGAGACGTTGGCCAGCTCCTGATAGACATCGCGGATTTCGGGGGTGATCTTGACGCCTGCATCGGCTACCACTCCGTTTGGCTGCTGCTCGGGGGCGCTTGGTTGACCGCTCGGGGTGGCACTCCAGAAATCATGCTTTTTGAGCAGGGCGAGCAGGGTTTCTGGGGCGGCAGGTTTCTTGATGAAATCGAGCGCCCCTAGCCCCATGACCCGTTGATAGGCCTCTGGTTGGATATCCCCGGAGACCACGATCACCTTGTTGCGTAGACCCTCCCGTTGGAGGGTCTCCAGCACGCCGTAACCGTCCATTTCCGGCATGGTCAGATCGAGAAAGATGAGATCCCCATGGCCCATCAGCACCTGTTCGATCCCTTCAAGGCCATTCGCCGCATAGTGCAAATCGACTTTCCAGTCAGCCGGTAGCGCTCGTGCCAGCTGTTTGCGGGCGAACCCGGAGTCATCACATATCAATACATTCATGGCGTTAGGCAGGCTCTGTTGGCAAGGATTGCTATAAGTGTGGCCCGCTAACAGTCAGATGCAATGTGGGAGGTTGTCACCCTGTGAAAATTGGTTATCCCATTGCCGGTTACGATAGCGTGCGGAGTATTTCTCAACAAATTCAGCGAACATCTTAACACGCAACGGGGCGAACTGGTGCTGGCAACACAACATGTAGAAGGGGCGATTGCCGGTCTGCCAGTCGGTCAGTACCGGTACCAGCTGCTCGTCATGGAGGAAGCTGCTCAGATAGTGCAGCGGGGCGTTGACTATCCCCAGATGACGCCGGGCTGCGCGCACGGCGGCCTGAGTCTGGTTGACGGTCAGTTTGGCGCTGCGTTTGATGCAGATGTTCTGGCCATCCTTGTCGGTCAGTTGCCAGTGCTGGTGTGGCCAGCAGTAGATTAGATCATGTTCTTCCAGCTGGCTGGGGTGGGAGGGGGTTCCCTTCTTGGTCAGATAGAGTGGCGAGGCAAACAGGCCGTACTCGATATGACCGAGACAGATCGCATTGGGCAGCGACTGGGGCAGCTCACCGTTGAAGAACACCAGATCCCGATCATTGTCGAACAGGTGCTGGTGATCATTGGTCTGGGTGATATCGAACTGTACCTCGGGATAGTGCAGCCCGAATTCGGCCAGCATATCGATGAGGATGGTGTTGGAGAGCGCGATCGGCGCGGCTATCCGGATAAGCCCGGTGATGTCTGCTTCTTTACCCCGGATCTCGCTGGTGGCCTGCTCGATTTGTGCAAGCGGTGTGCAGAGACGCTCGTAGTATCTGAGCCCTTCATCGGTAAGACGGAGTTTACGGGTAGAGCGATGTAGCAGGGAGCAACCCAGTTGCTCTTCCAGCTGGGAAATGCGTCGACTGATGGTGCCTGTTGGCATGCCCAGTGCGGCTGCAGCATGGGAGAATCCTCCCTCTTGCACCACCTTGACGAACAGGTAGAACTCTTCGATGTGCTTCATAAACGCTGTTCTGGGTGTAACAAGGGGGCAACCATAAAAAGAGCCTTATCGCTTGGCAAGGGTAATTCAGCGTTTAATTGATCTGGATTCGATTTCTACTGATACCAGTTTAAATTTTCAATTATTCTCGAATGAGGATTATTTTCTGCGCCACAGTCATTGTTGCGAGATGTCACCCGTTAGCTCAAGAGAGAGAGGCGACATGGTATGACTACAATACGACCCATCCTCAGGAAAAAAGAGGATCGCGCTGGTCAAGAGCAGTTCTTTTTTTCGGCGATGTGAATGTGATGACAGTCGCATATTCATCATGCCGGTCTGGTGAAGGTAGATATTCGGTTTTGAGGTATTTAAGTTCCTTGTTAAGTCGCTATTTGGGGCCGGTTTTGCTCTTTTTTGTCTGTTTATTCAACGCGCTGGTTAATAAATGAAAGTTTTACGAGGGAAATGCCGGCACTTTTTTTAGTTGACTTTTTTGTCAGTAAATAAGTGTTTGTTGTGAATCGTAAAAATGTTTTTTGAAGTATCCAGAGTGCAATTCTTAGTGCTTGTTTTTGCTGGGAAAAAAAGTTAAAAACGAACGAGGGATTTGTTCTGATTGACAGGAGTATTGGCTGAGTCCTTTTTTCTGTGGCTGGATTGGCTCTCCTGTTGTTGATTTCTGAAATCAGTTATCTGCTTTTGGCCATCGCGAGAAATAGTGGCCGAGAGGTGTTTTCACCTTGCATTCTGCATACGGCGGTTTGCCCATTTGTTTTCCGGTTCACCAGTGACCATCCAGCATGAATGACTTTAACCAGATGAATACGCTTGACGAACGGTTACTGAAGACAATGGATGTTCTGCATACCCCTATCTGGGTCTATGACATCGAACATCACCATATTTTCTGGGCAAACCGCGCAGCACTTCCTCTCTGGGAGGCCACCTCCCTTGACGAGCTCTGTTCCAGGGATTTTTCGGCTGATATGGCCACAGCCATAGCGCTGTTGTTGCAACGCTACCTCGGTGATTTTCAGCAGGGGCGAAGTTACAACGAGTGGTGGACTATCTCCCCAAAGGGGGTCAAGAAGCAGATCTATCTACGCCTCTCCGGCATTCAGCTGGCTGGCCGTCTGATGATGATGACCGAGGCGGTGCTCGACTCCGATACCCTCTATCAGGAGTCCTCGCTGGCAACCGGTGATACCCTGGCCTGCCTGTTCGATAGCAATGGCGCGTTCGAAAGCGGCAACTATCACTTCGAGATGTGTTTCGGTCATCGGATCGCCACGCTCTCCCAAGTTTTTTCCGGTAGTGACGACAGTTTTTACCAGAAGCTCTCCCGACTCGATGAAGTAGTGACCGAAGGGGAGTGCCGAACCCTCAAGGGGATGCGCTGGTTCCAGTATCAGTTCCGCTATATCCAGCAAGGAGCACGGATCCTGCTCACCATGCGCGATATTACCGATCGCAAACTCGAGGAGCTGGAGCATCGCCACCTCGCCTGGCATGACTCCCTCACCGGCCTGCTCAACCGTTATGGCTTGATGAAATCTCTCGAGGCCTATTGCGGGTTGGGGGAGCGTTTCGCGCTGGTATTCATGGATCTGGACAACTTCAAGCTGGTCAACGACAACTACGGCCATAAGGCGGGAGATCGCCTGCTGGAGCGGGTTGCCGGTCGCCTCAAACAGATTTGCCCCCGCGATGTTGAGCTGGCCCGTCTTGGCGGGGACGAGTTTACCGCGTTGGTTCCCTTGGGAAACCAGAGCGAACGAGCCCAGGATGTGGCCGATCAGATGCTCTCCCAGATGACCAAGCCGCTGCAACTGAGCGGTCTGCCGGAGGTAACCATCGGCGGCAGTATCGGCATTGCCATCTATCCCGATGATGCGGACGATGGTGATAACCTCATCACCCGCGCCGATATGGCCATGTATCAGGCCAAGCAGATGGGGCGGCTGCGCTGGCAGCGTTTTACCCCCAGCATGCAGCAGACCCTGCAGCGCAAGCTCAATCTCAAGCAGTTTCTGGCCAAGGCTATCGGTCGTCAGGAGCTGAGCCTCTGTTACCAGCCACAGGTCGATGTCGCCAAACGGCGTCTGATCGGTTACGAGGCGCTGCTGCGTTGGTATAACCCGGTGCTTGGCCATGTCTCGCCAGTGGAATTTATCCCATTGGCCGAAGAGATGGGGCTGATCCGCGAGATCGGCAGCTGGGTGCTCTCTACCGCACTTGCCCAGATGGCCAGTTGGAAGAAGCGCCTCCATCACCGGGTGCCAGTCTCCGTCAACCTCTCCGGTTTCCAGCTCTCGTCGGCACTGCCCGGGCAAGTGCGCCAGCAGCTGGCTCTGCACGGAGTGGATGCTTCCCTGTTGACGCTGGAACTGACCGAAACCGTGCTTATGCTGGATATGAAGGGGTGCCTCGATATTCTCGATGACTTGAGTGAACTGGGGATCAAGATTGCCATCGACGATTTTGGTACCGGCTACTCATCCCTTGCCTATCTCAATCGCCTGCCCATCGATACGATCAAGCTGGATCGCTCTTTCGTGGTCGGCCTCAACCTGCCGGTGATCCGGGCGACCGCCGCCATGGCCACCAATCTGGGGTTGGGGATCATGGCGGAAGGGGTGGAGGAGCCTCACGAACTGGCCGCACTGCAGACCCAGGGGTGCCATGTGTTCCAGGGATATCTGTTCAGCAAGCCGCTGACGGTGGCACAAGTCGAGGCAAGCGGTTTCGTGGTGGAGTGTCAGGTTGGGCGTTATCCACTGTTAGATGCCGTGATGGCAGAGTAACAAGTGTGCGTTAGGCCACAACTTGGAATTTTATTCCGCAATATTTAATCAAAATTAATCATTCTTTTGCGATCGGTCATGAGACGGATTGGCTGGAATTGCTAGCATGCGACCTCGTTTCTAGGGAAAGGAGTATCGCAATAATGAGTCATGCTGCTGTCAATGACCGTCCGGCCAGCCCTCCCAAAGGTTGGCTGAACCGTTTCCTCAATGGCGTCGAGAAAGCCGGGAACAAATTACCCGACCCCGCCATGCTGTTCCTCTACGCCTTGCTGATCGTCTGGGTCGGCTCCTGGGTGTTGTCCCAATTCCAGTTTGATCTGGTCAATCCCCGTACTGGCGAAGCGGTAGTGGTGAACAACCTGCTGACCGGCGCCGGTCTTGCCGAGTTTCTCTCCACCATGGTCACGACCTTTACCGGCTTTGCCCCGTTAGGCATCGTGCTGGTGGCCATGCTGGGGGTAGGGGTGGCCGAGCAGTCCGGTTTCATCAATACCGGCCTGAAAAAGCTGCTGAAAGTGACCCCGGCCCGTTTCCTCACCCCCATGTTGATCCTGGTGGCCATCGTCAGTCATACCGCAGCAGATGCGGGGTATGTGCTGGTGATCCCGATTGGCGGCATCATCTTCCACGCCGCGGGGCGCCATCCGCTGGCGGGTATCGCTGCCGCGTTTGCCGGTGTTTCAGGCGGTTTTGCCGCCAACTTCCTGCCATCCGGTGGTGATGCCTTGCTGCAGGGCTTTACCCAGTCCGCCGCTCAGTTGCTCGATCCTGACTACATGGTCAACACCCTTTGCAACATCATCTTTACCGGAGCCTCTTCGCTGCTGATCATCTGCGTCGGCTGGTTCATTACCGAAAAGGTGGTGGAGCCGCGCCTCAAGCATGTGGCGCTTAACGAGGATCTGGAGAGTGCCGACGAGATGGGGCGCTACAGCGCGCAAGAGAGCCGAGCCTTCAACTGGGCCGGGTTTGCCATGCTGGCGGCTATCGTGCTGCTGGCGCTGGCGCTCTCCCCGAACGATTCCCCGCTGCGTGCTGCCGATGGCTCCCTGACCACCTTCGCTGCCCCCGTGATGAAGTCCATAGTGCCGCTCATCTTCCTGCTCTTTATCCTGCCCGGGATTGTCTACGGCTTTGTCGCAGGCAGCTTCAAGAGCGGCAAGGATGTGATCGATGCCATGTCGGCCACCATGAACAAGATGGGCTCCTACATGGTGATGGCTTTCTTCTGCGCGCTCTTCATCAAGGCGTTTGGTGACTCCAATCTGGGCACCCTGCTGGCCCTTTCCGGTGCCGAAGTGCTCCATGCGCTGGCGCTGCCCGGTGAGGTGACTATCGTCGGGATGATCCTGCTCACAGCCAGCGTCAATCTGGTAGTCGGCTCGGCCTCCGCCAAGTGGGCGCTGATCAGCCCGATCTTGGTACCCATGTTGATGGCGGTGGGGATCTCCCCCGAGCTGACCCAGGCGGCCTATCGGGTCGGGGATTCTGCTTCCAATATCATCACCCCGCTGATGGTCTTCTTCCCGCTGGTGGTGGTCTATTGCCAGCAGTATGTGAAGAGCACCGGGATTGGCACTCTGGTCTCCATGATGCTGCCCTACTCGCTGGCCTTCCTGGTGAGCTGGACGATTTTCCTGCTGCTCTACTGGGCGCTCGGCTTCCCGCTCGGGTTGCAAGCCCCTTACGTCTATCCGGCCCCTTAAGCTGGGTGTGCGAGGGAGCCTTGGGCTCCCTCGTTTTTTTCGCTATGGTGTTACCTCATTTTGGAGGTGCCATGAATCAGACCATCGATCTTATCCTTTCCCATCGCTCCATTCGTCAGTTCACTGCCGAGCCGATCGCCCCGCAGCAGCTGGATGTCATTCTCGCCGCCGCCCAGTCCGCCTCGACCTCGAGCTTTTTGCAGGTGACCAGTATTGTGCGAGTCAGTGAACCCGAGGCGCGTCAGCAGCTGGCCATGCTGGCGGGCAATCAACCCTATGTGGTGCAGGCGGCCGAGTTTCTGGTGTTCTGCGCCGATTACCATCGTCACAGCCAGATCGTGCCCGAGGCCCAGACCGGTTATGCGGAGCAGTTGTTGATCGGTGCCATTGACGGCGCCCTGATGGCGCAAAATGCCCTGCTGGCGGCGCAGTCGTTGGGACTGGGCGGGGTCTATATCGGCGGCATTCGCAACCATCCTGCCGAGGTGAGCGAGCTACTGGGCTTGCCCCATCAGGTGATCCCGCTGTTTGGCCTCTGCCTTGGCCACCCTGCTCAGCAGCCGGAGCAGAAACCCCGCCTGCCCAGGGGATTGGTGGTGCATCAGGAGCGCTACCAGCACGAGCTGGATCGCGACCTGCTGGCCCGGTACGATCAGCAGATCGCGGACTACTATCAGGCCCGCAGCAGCAACAACAAACAGCAGACCTGGAGTAGCCAGATCCGCGCCATTCTGGGCAAGGAGTCCCGCCCTTTCATGCTGGGATTCCTGCAATCGCAGGGCTTTAACCTCAAGTAATGGCGCTGATGGGCGATACTATGGGAGTGATGACCACCATGGTCATTTTCCCGTGATCCTGAAATCTTTCCCTGAGACCGGGTATACAGCTTGGCGACAAATCGTGGGCAAGGGGGGATCTACAGGCTACCTTAAGTAGATAAGCTGTTGTAGGATCACGCAATTGGATTGGGACAGGGGTTTGGACATCCTATGATTTTAACTTTGGTATTGCTGTCTATCGGCGCGCTCCTGTTTTTGGTTATCGCCTATAACGTGGTACAGCAATATAAGCAGAAGGCGGAGGCTGAAAAGCGTCACGCCGTTGCCAGACACAAGACGGTAGCCGACGAGACCGAAGAGGTACTGCTGAACGTCAATCTGGTGCCTTTCTCCAAAAACATGGTGTTGCTGTTGCAGCACCGGATCCTTGATGCCTATCGCGCCATCGCCCAGGTGATGCCCAACAACCAGATCAAGCAGCGCATCGCCGATGTGCAGATCCAGATCAAGAACGTGCAGGAAAATTACAGTGCGCAGGATGAGGGGCACTTCAAAACCCCCGAGTCTGATCGTCAGGCGATCCAGATGTTGCAGCTGGTAAAAAAGCTACGTGCCGTACTGCGTGTCGAGCACAACAAGGGCAAAATTGATCCGCAGGGGTTTGCTCAGGAAGATCGTCGTCTCGAGCTGATGCAGCTCAAAATCAACATCTCGAATCTGGTCAAGCGGGCGATGGATGCCCGCATTCAGGGCCAATATGGTACTTGCCGCCAGCTCTATACCAAGGGGTTGTCGGCAATGGCCAGCATTGGCGACAAGGATCCCTATCTGTTGGCTCGTGAAGAGGATATGCGTCAGGGGCTCAAGGAGCTTGAAGAGCTGCAGCAGCAAAACAGCGCGCAGGATCTGCAAAACATCAAGGACAAGGAAGCCGACGAGCTCGATGTCCTGTTTCAACCCAAGAAGAAATGGTAAGCATGTCCCACCCACTCGATTCCACACTGGGGCCAATGGCCCCATTTGTTTCTCAGCTGTTGACCGAACTGGCCGCTGCTGGCGTCACATTTTCCCAGCCAACGGTCGATCACCTCTGTTATCGGGCGGCGACCTTGCAGGAGTACCGCGCGCTGTGTGCTGTATTGGCTGAAGCGGGCTCCTTGCTGGTGGAGGGGATGATCGGCGGTCGCCCGATTGCCACTTATCAGTTGCATCAGCCACTGCTGGCTGGTGAGGTGCAGGTACCCTGTATCGAGCTGGCGGCGCCGAAACCGGGGCGCATCCATCAGGCAGGACTGGAACATATCGAGCTGGTGGTTACTTCACTGCAGGATCTGGTAGCGCGCTATCCCGAGCAGCCATTCAAAACCGGCAATATGCAGGATACCCGCAACCCCGATATCGGCCTGATGTTGCCCTCCGGTCAGATCAAGTTTCACTTACGCTCGCTGGCTGAGGTGATCGCCGAAGAGGTGGCGACCGGTGCTGTGGTCGCGGTGCCTGCGGATTATTTCGATCAGGAGTGATCCTGCGCTCTATGCGGTGCGAGCCTGACAGGCTCTTGAATAACGCAGCAAAAGGGGTCACCGGTGTGACCCCTTTTGCTATCTGGCGGTGCTGGGTTGCGAGAGCGCTATCTGCTCGTGGGTGACCCTGTTTGCGCTGAGCCTGTTACCCGTGTCGGTGGGGTTGCTGGGCGGGCAGTGGCGATTGGCTTCGCTGCTTGAGACGGCCGAGCCAGAGGCTCAAGCCGGCCGTCAAGATGAGGACCAGTTCAATACCCATGACCAGACCGCCCAGCTCGCCCTGCTCCCAGAAGGGGTGTAGGTAAAGTCCCCCCAGACTGGCTCCCAGATAGTAGGCTACCAGATAGAGAGAGGAGGCGAGGGCGCGGTTGTGTTCGACATGATGACCAACCCAGGCACTAGCGCAGGCGTGTGCCAGGAAAAAGCCGAAGCTGGAGATCAGCAAGCCACTCAGGATCCCGAGCAGGCTAGCTTGCAGTAGCCATAGACTGCCGAGGGCCATCAGGGCGATCCCGACCAGCAGCATGCGTTGTGCCCCCCAGCGGTTGGCAAAGCGGCCGCTCAGTGAGGAGGCCACCGTCCCCGAGAGATAGGTGAGAAACAGCATGCCGAGCCACTGGGTGGGCAAGGAGAATGGGGGCTTTGCCAGCAGGAAGGTGAGATAACTGAACTGGTTCAGAAACACCATAAAGTTGAGTCCCCCGATAAGGTAAGCCCCTACCAGCAAGGGATTGGTCAGGTGCTGCTGCAAGGCGCGAGCAAATTGGCCGCGAACGGGGGCGCTCGCCACAAAGCGGGTCTGATGGGGCAGCAGCCAGAAGACCAGCGGCAGCAGTGACAGGCTGATCACACCGATCCCCAGAAAGGTATGTTGCCAGTCGCCAAACCAGCCCGCCAGCAGGCCGCCGACCACCCGACCGGCAATGCCACCGAGGGAGTTGGCGGCAATATAGACCCCCACCGCCGAGAGCAGCGCCCGTTTACTGAACTCTTCCCCCATATAGGCAATCGCAGTGGCTGGTAACCCGGCCAGCAGCGCGCCCTGCAGGATGCGTAGCAACAGCAGTGAACCAAACTGCTCAACCAGGGGGATCAACAGTGAGAGCAGGATCGCCAGGGTGAGTGTACCCAGCATGACCTGCCGACGGCCATGGCGATCCGCCAGTCTGGCGCAGATCAGCAAGGAGGCGGCAAGGCCTGCTGTGCATCCTGCCAGGGTCCAGCTGGCCGAGAGGGAGTTGACCGAGAAGACCTCGGCGATCAGGGGTAACAGGGGATGGGTCTGGTAGAGGTTCAGAAATACCAGAAAAGAGCCCAGGCTGAGGGCCAGGGTTGCACGTATCCACTCGCGACTTCCGACTTCAATCATTGCGTATTGTCCTGACTACTTTTGGTCAGGGTAGAGTCCTTGCAGTTATAAATATAATATATTTAAGTTATCCATCTCATAAGATGAATTGATACATGGATCTGAAACAGCTCACCTATCTGCTGGCGGTCAGGGATGCCAGCTCATTTACCAAGGCAGCCAACAGTCTGCATGTGGCACAGCCGGCCATCAGCATGGCCATCGCCAAGCTGGAGCAGCAGCTCGAATTGCGGCTGTTTGATCGACAGGACCGGGCGGTACGGCTCACCCCGGAGGGAGAGGTGCTCTGTCGCCATGCCGAGCGCTTGTTGTTGCAGATGCATCAGGCCGAGGCCGAGATGGCCGAGCTCAAGGGGCTGGAGCGGGGGGAAGTGCGGATCGGGATCCCCTATATGATGGGCTCCTACTATTTCCCCCCTCGTCTGATGGCCTTCAAGCATCGCTATCCCGGCCTCAAGATCCGGGTCGAAGAGGCCGGCACCCGTGAGCTGCTCAGCCGGATGGTGGATGGCTCCCTCGATCTGGCCATTCTCATTACCAGTGATCTCCCCCCCGCCATCGAGGGGGCACATCTGCTGAGTGAAGAGATGTTGATGGTGGTGGGGGACGATCACCCCTTGCGTGGCGCATCGGCCGTCACCCTCTCTCAGTTTTTCGCTCAGGAGCTGGCGCTGTTTCGCCGTGGTTTCTACCACCGGGAGCATATGGAGGCGCTGGCCCAGAGCCTGGGCGTCGAACCCGATATCGCCTTCGAGAGCAATCTTATCCCTCTGCTCAAGGCGGTGGTGCGGCAAGGCTTTGCGGTGACCACCTTCTTGCGGATGGTGCTGGAAGAGGAGCCGGATCTGAGTGGCGTGCCCTTCGACCCGCCTATCTATCTCGATCTCTGCGTGGCGTGGCGGCGTGGCGATCCGCTCTCCATGGCCAACCGTGCCTTGCGCGACTTTCTTCTCAAGGATCGCCCGGCCTGATGGCGGCGGGCCATTGCTGAAAGTTTGTTACTATTAACGGTGGGTTCGCTTGAGGGCTACACCATGAAATTGCAGCAATTGCGCTATATCGTCGAGGTGGCCAACCACAGGCTGAATCTGTCGGCCACCGCCGAGAGCCTCTTTACCTCCCAGCCCGGGATCAGCAAACAGGTGCGGATGCTGGAGGATGAGCTGGGGATCCAGATCTTCGAGCGTAGCGGCAAACACCTGACCCAGATCACCCCCATCGGTCGGGATGTGATCAAAGTGGCCGCGGAGGTGCTGGACAAGGTGGCCACCATCAAGGTGATGGCCAGGCAGCATGTGCATCCGGAGCAGGGAACCCTCACCATTGCCGCTACTCATCTGCAAGCCCGTTATATTCTGCCCGCCATCCTCAAGGGATTCATGGCCCGCTTTCCCAAAGTGGCCGTAACTGTGATGCAAGGGAGTGCGGCGCAGTGCCGCGCAGCCGTGCATGATGGCGCTGCCGATCTGCTGCTGGCGGATGAACCGGAGGAGGGGAGCGATCTGCTCATGCTCCCCTCTTTTCAGTGGCAACGGGGCTTGGTGCTACCCAAGGAGCATCCGTTGGCCAGAGCACCATCGCTGACCCCGGCTGAGCTGGTGGAGTTTGCATTGGTGACCGATGGAAGGGCTCTCTCCACAGCTCATGGCACTGATTGCGCTCATGCCGAGAGCCGGATCGCCTGCTGTGCGAGCGACAGCGATGTGCTCAAGACCTATGTCAGACAAGGAATGGGCATCGGGGTGATGGCAACTTTTGCTTGGGAGCCCCAGCGCGATGGCGATCTGGTGCTCAAAACGGCGCCCTGGCTACCAGGCGGTGTGGCCGCTATCGGGTTGCGCAGAGGGGCATTTTTATGCGGCTATCTCTACGATCTGATTGAACGTCTCGCGCCGCAATTGACCCGCGAGCGGGTCGACCAATACTGTGCTGCCCGCACTGGCGAAGAGCTTGAAGCTATGCTGGCCAATCTGACCGTGCCACTTAGATAGCCAGGGTTGATTTGTGGTCGATCCAAGAAAAACGCCTCCCAATGGGAGGCGTTTGACTATCTGGCATTCGTCAATGCAGGCTCACTTCTTCAGCATATGATCAAGCTTGTTGGCCTTGGTCGACAGATAGAACTCGTTGTGGGGATTGCGCCCTTCCTGCAACGGAACCCGTTCGGCCACAGGAATACCGAAGGATTCCATCGCTTTCATCTTGCGCGGGTTGTTGGTCATCAGTTTGAGAGACTTGACCTCAAGCTGCTTGAGCATATCGGCGCAGATGGTGTAGTCGCGCATATCGGCGGCGAAACCAAGGGCTACGTTGGCCTCCACGGTATCGGCCCCCTGATCCTGCAGGTGATAGGCGCGGATCTTGTTGAGCAAGCCGATGCCACGGCCCTCTTGACGCACATACAGCAACACGCCACGACCGGCTTTGGCGATATTCTCCATGGCCGCCTGCAACTGGAAACCGCAGTCACAACGCAGGCTGAACAGGGCGTCGCCGGTCAGGCACTCTGAGTGGATCCGGCCCAGCACGGGCTCGTCACCGGTAATGTCGCCCATCACCAGTGCGGCGTGATCTTTGCCTGTGCCGGTTTCCTGAAAACCTACCAGCGTGAAGGTGCCCCAAGGGGTGGGCAATTTGGATTTGGCCACGAGGGTAACGCTGCTCATAGGTTGCTCCTTACTACTAACGGCTCAAAAAAGGGGGCCAGTTTAGCGCGCCTTGTCAGGAACGACCATAAGAACAAGTCCCTGCATTGCTTAATGAAATCTCCAAATGAGATACAAGCACAGCTGTCCGTCGGGGTTTTGGTCCTTTGTGCGGATTGATGACTGCCAGGCTCACCACATTCGGGTATAATCGGCGCCCATTAACCCGCCCCTTCGGGATGGGAGCAACACAGTGCAGGAGAGAAGTTATGCCTCAGATGGCCCCCGTAATGACAATTGATGGCCCCAGTGGTGCAGGTAAAGGCACCTTGTGTCAGCTGCTTGCTGAGAAGCTGGGTTGGCACTTGCTGGACTCGGGCGCCATCTATCGGGTGTTGTCCCTGGCCGCCCTGCATCACGATGTAGAGCTGGACAGTGAAGCCTCACTGGTGCCGCTGGCCGCCAATCTGGATGTGCAATTTCAGGTTGAGGGCGATCTGGTCAAGGTGATCCTGGAAGGGGAAGATGTCTCCCGTACCATCCGCACCGAAGAAGTGGGTAATGCTGCCAGTAAAATCGCCGCCTTCCCCCGTGTGCGCGAAGCCTTGCTGCGCCGTCAGCGGGCATTTCGTCAGGCCCCGGGTCTGATTGCGGACGGTCGTGACATGGGCACAGTTGTTTTCCCCGAGGCCGAGGTGAAGATTTTCCTCGACGCCAGTGCCGAAGAACGGGCCCAGCGTCGCTATAAGCAGTTGCAAGATAAGGGCTTTGATGTTAACTTTGAGCGTCTTTTAACCGAGATTCGGGAACGTGACGATCGCGACAGAAATCGCGCTACTGCACCCCTGAAACCGGCAGAAGATGCTCTGGTGGTAGACTCTACCGCTATGACCATAGATGAAGTGCTGGCAACAGTACTCGCCTATGCAGAGCAACAACTTGGTGATGCCAGCGCAAGCTGACATCCGGTCGTCTGCACCAAGGATGGCGCAGATTATTTAAAACAGCCCCGCTTGTGCCGGATTGCAAGTGGATGTTTCATTTGTGACATAAACAATGATCGAATCTTTTGCTCAACTCTTTGAAGAGTCCCTGAACGCCGTTGAAACCCGTCAAGGTTCCATCGTCAAGGGTACTGTCGTTGCTATCGAGAACGGTTTCGTACTGGTTGACGCCGGTCTGAAATCCGAGTCCGCTATCCCGGCTGAAGAATTCAAGAACGCCATGGGCGAGCTGGAAATCAACGTCGGCGACACCGTTGACGTGGCTCTGGACTCTATCGAAGATGGTTTCGGCGAAACCAAGCTGTCCCGCGAAAAAGCCAAGCGCCACGAAGCCTGGCTGCAGCTTGAGAAGGCTTACGAAGAGCAAGCTACCGTTATCGGTATCATCAACGGCAAGGTCAAGGGTGGTTTCACCGTTGAACTGAACGGCATCCGTGCCTTCCTGCCGGGTTCTCTGGTTGACGTGCGTCCGATCCGTGACACCGCTCACCTGGAAAACAAAGAACTCGAGTTCAAAGTCATCAAGCTGGACCAGAAGCGCAACAACGTTGTTGTTTCCCGTCGTGCCGTGATCGAGACCGAGAACACCTCCGAGCGCGAAAGCCTGCTGGCTAACCTGCAAGAAGGTCAAGAAGTTAAGGGTATCGTCAAGAACCTGACCGACTACGGTGCATTCGTAGATCTGGGCGGTGTTGACGGCCTGCTGCACATCACCGACATGGCGTGGAAGCGCGTTAAGCATCCTTCCGAAATCGTCAACGTTGGCGACGAGATCGCTGTCAAGGTTCTGAAGTTCGACCGCGAGCGTACCCGTGTATCCCTGGGTCTGAAGCAGCTGGGCGAAGATCCCTGGGTTGCTATCGCCAAGCGTTACCCGGAGACCACCCGTCTGTCTGGCCGCGTGACCAACCTGACCGACTACGGCTGCTTCGTTGAAATCGAAGAAGGCGTTGAAGGCCTGGTACACGTATCCGAGATGGATTGGACCAACAAGAACATCCACCCGTCCAAAGTTGTTAACGTTGGCGACGTGGTTGACGTGATGGTTCTGGACATCGACGAAGAGCGTCGTCGTATCTCCCTGGGTCTGAAGCAGTGCAAATCCAACCCGTGGCAGCTGTTTGCCGAAACTCACGCCAAAGGCGACCGTGTTTCCGGCAAGATCAAGTCCATCACTGACTTCGGTATCTTCATCGGTCTGGATGGCGGCATCGACGGTCTGGTTCACCTGTCTGACATCTCCTGGAACAACCAGGGCGAAGAAGCCGTGCGTGAATTCAAGAAAGGCGACGAGATCGAAGCCGTTGTTCTGCAAGTGGATCCGGAGCGTGAGCGCATCTCCCTGGGTGTCAAGCAGATCGAAGAAGACCCGTTCAACAAGTACCTGGCTGACAACAAGAAAGGTGCTATCGTGAAGGGTAAGGTTACCGAGGTTGATGCCAAAGGTGCCGTTATCGAACTGGCTGATGGCGTAGAAGGCTACCTGCGTGCCTCCGACGCTGCTCGTGACCGTGTAGAAGACGCCACTCTGGTGCTGTCTGTTGGTGACGAAGTTGAAGCTAAATTCATGGGCGTTGATCGTAAGAACCGCACCGTAAGCCTGTCTGTCCGTGCTAAGGACGAGGCTGATGAGCGTGTTGCTATCGATAACCTGAACCAGCAAGAAGAAGTTGTGTTCAGCAATGCTATGATGGAAGCGTTCAAAGCCGCCAAGGGTGAGTAATCCTTGATGCAAGAAAAGGGCGGCATTGCGCCGCCCTTTTTTATCCTGGCAAAATGAATATTGCATGTGATCGGGGAAGGAGATTTAACGTTATGACCAAATCAGATCTCATCGAACAACTGGCAGCCAGCCGCATGCATATGCCGGCCAAGGATGTCGAAGCCGCCATCAAGGAGATCCTTGAGCAGATGGCGTCGACCTTGCAAAACGGCGACCGGATTGAAATCCGCGGATTTGGCAGTTTTTCACTGCACTATCGTGCGCCCCGTGTGGGCCGCAACCCCAAGACTGGGGACAAGGTTGAACTGACAGGGAAATATGTCCCGCACTTCAAACCTGGTAAAGAGTTGCGCGAGCGCGTCAACATCATTGAATAATGCAGAAATGGGCATACCTCGGGTATGCCTTTTTTCTTTTTGGCACCGATTCCTGTGCCAATCGTCTTGTTTCTTAAACTCTTTTCCCATTCACTCTAGAGTCTGCCTGCGATTTTAAGGATAATCAGCCTCTCATTAGATACTGACAGGGAGCTCTTATGAAGCGTATTTTGGCCCTCATTCCGCTGGTGCTGGTGTTTGTTCTGACCCTGGCGCTGGGCTCACAAAATGGCCAGCTGGTTCAGTTCAATTACCTGATCGCTCAGGGTGAGTTTTCACTTGCCATGCTGTTGGGCTTCTTCTTTGCTGGCGGTTTTTTGCTGGGCTGGCTGGTATTCGGCCTGCTGTTCCTGCGCCTGAAAATGCAAAACCGCACCCTCAACCGCACCATGCGTCGTCAATCCCGCGAGTTGGAGCTGGCCCGGTCACCGGGTAAGGAATAATGTTCCTCAATGCTTGAACTGCTTTTCCTGCTGTTGCCCATCGCCGCCGGTTATGGTTGGTACATGGGTCGCAGGAGTGTTCGCCAGGACACCCAAAAACAGAGTAACCAGTTTTCCCGCCAGTATGTGGCGGGCCTCAACTATTTGCTGTCCGATGAATCCGACAAGGCGGTGGATCTCTTTATTCAGCTGCTTGAGGTGGACAGTGAAACCATCGAAACACACCTCTCCCTCGGCAACCTGTTTCGCCAGCGTGGGGAGGTCGATCGTGCCATCAAGATCCACCAGAACCTGGTAACCCGCCAACTGACCCGGGAGCAGCGACAGCTTGCCCTGCAGGAGCTTGCGCGCGACTTTTTGGCTGCTGGTCTGCTGGACCGAGCGGAAGCGCTCTGGAATGAGCTGTGTGACGACAGCGACTATGAAGAGACGGCGCTGGCACAGCTGTTGATCATCCATCAGCAGTTGCGGGATTGGGATAAGGCCATCGATGTGGCGGTGCGTCTGCAAAAATTCCAGGGCAAGAAGCTGGCCGACCCCATCTCCCATTTCTATTGCGAACAAGCCGAGATCGCGCTGCGTGAGGGCAATAAAGGGGAGGGGCTGGCCAAGCTCAAACGGGCGCTCAGTATCAATCCGGCATGTGCCCGGGCCAGTTTGCGCCTCGCTGAGCTCGCCATAGCAGAGGGGGAGTATGAGCAGGCCAGCAAGGAGCTGCTGCGGGTGTTCGAGCAGGATATCGATTTTGCCTCCGAGGCAATGCCCAAATTGCTCGAGTGCTATCAGCAGTTGGGGCGCACGCCTGCGTTGATCCCGCTGCTTGAGAAGGCAGTGGAAGATCACGCCGGCGTCAGCGTGACCCTGGCCCTTGCCAAGCTGGTTGAAGAGCGTGATGGCCTGAGCCAGGCCCGTTCGCTGGTGCTGCGTCAGCTGCGTCGTCATCCGTCGATGAAAGGTTTTTACCAGCTGGTGGGTTTTCAGCTGGCCAGTGCGGAAGAGGGGCCAGCCAAGGAGAGCCTCGAACTGTTGCAACAGCTGGTCGGCGAGCAGATCAAAATCAAGTCAACCCACAAGTGTCGGCAGTGCGGCTTTGCCACTCACTCGTTGTTCTGGCAGTGCCCGTCTTGTCGCCAGTGGGGTTCCATCAAGCCGATCCGTGGTCTGGACGGTGAATAACAAGCAATAGGATGTGAGATGCAAGATCCCAAAGTACTGGTAGCGCTGGATTATCAGCACGAGGCAGATGCCTTAGCGTTCGTTGAACGTATCTCTCCGGCCCAGTGCCGTCTCAAGGTAGGCAAGGAGATGTTTACCCTGTTTGGCCCGCAGTTTGTACGCCAGCTGGTGGCCAAGGGATTCGATGTCTTTCTGGATCTGAAATTTCACGATATTCCCAATACCGTTGCCAAAGCCGTGGCAGCCAGTGCCGAGCTCGGTGTCTGGATGGTCAACGTGCATGCCAGTGGTGGCGAGCGGATGATGCGTGCCGCCAAAGAGGCGCTACTGCCTTATGGCGACAAGGCCCCCCTGCTTATCGGCGTGACCGTGCTGACCAGCATGGAGCAGTCCGACATGATCCCCCTCGGGTTGGATGTGAGCCCTGCCGAGCAGGTGATCCGGCTGGCTACCTTGACCAAGGCATCCGGCTTGGATGGGGTTGTCTGCTCTGCCAACGAGGCCCATGAGCTGAAAGCCTTGTTGGGCGCCGATTTCAAGCTGGTGACCCCGGGTATTCGCCCGACCGGTTCAGCAGCCGGGGATCAGCGCCGGGTGATGACACCGAAATCCGCGGTCGAGGCGGGGTCCGATTATCTGGTTATCGGTCGCCCCATTACGCAGGCTGCCGATCCGGCCGCCATGCTGGCCAGCATCAATGCCGAGCTGGTTGGTGCGTAACAGGCTCACTCAGTGATACACGGTGCAGGCCGAGCAACAGGCCTGCACCGGCCCCGATAAGATGAGAGCCGATGTGTACCCTGGCATTGATCAGGGTGGATATCGGGGTCTCTCCTGCGTTGTAGAAGTCCATCGCCAGCTTGAGCCCCATCCCTGCCAACAGTAGCCAGCCCGATGTGCGGCGTCCGTGGCGAATATCCTGCATTGCCCCCCAGACAAACAGGCCATGCAGCGAGCCGGATAGCCCCATGTACCATTGGGTCTGCGGGCACCACCACCAGATCCCCAAGCCCACTGCCAACCAGAGCAGCAACATCAGCAGCGGCAGGCGAGCCCCACCCAGATAGTCGCGAAACAGGCTATAGAGGATGGCGAGGCCGCCCAGATTGAGCAGCAGGTGCCACAGATTGGTATGAGCCAGATTGCCTGTTATGATCCGCCACCCTTCGCCCCCGGCGATCAAGGGCCGATCGAAGGAGAGCTGAAGATTGGGAACGGTAAAGAAGAGTAGCAAGCTGGTGAGAGAGAGCGTGATAACCCAGAGCAATCCAGATTTGTCTGACAACATGAAACAGTCCAACGACAAGAACAGTCGATACTGTACACGTTGCACCCGAGCCCTCAAAGCCTGCCTGTGCGATTATATTGTGCCGGTTGACAATCACACGCCCCTCTACATCTTGCAGCACCCCAACGAGGTGGCACATCCCAAGGGGACCGCGGCACTGCTGGCGGCCTCTTTGCAACAGTGCGAGATCCATGTGGGGGAGGACTTTTCCTGCGATGAGTGGCTCAATGGGTTACTCGCAGATCTTTCTCGTCGCTGCTATCTACTCTGGCCGGATGAGGATGCCATTTCGCTGACCGATCTTCGCCAACAGTGGGAGAGTGAATCCTCTGGCTCCGTATCCGTCGCCTTTATCTTGCTTGACGGCACCTGGCGCAAAGCCTATCGCATGTTGCAGAGCAACCCGGCACTGGCCCGCTTGCCCCGCATCGGCATTGGTGCCATTGCCGGTCAATATGCCATTCGCAAGAAACCCTTTCCCGATGCCCTCTCTACCATAGAGGCGGGCTATCACCTCTTGTCCCGGTGGGAGGGAAGGCCGGAGCGCTATGCGCCCTTGCTGACCCTGTTCAATCGGTTGAATACCCAGTGGCAGGACTTTGCCGAAGGCCGCCGCGCGTGACAATTCAAGGAGTTATCAAGATGAAAAAAGCAGTCGTGGTTTTCAGCGGCGGTCAGGACAGCACTACTTGTCTGGTGCAGGCATTGGCCCGGTATGATGAAGTGCACGCCATCACCTTCGACTATGGCCAGCGCCATCGGGAAGAGATCGACACCGCGCGCCGTCTGGGCAGTGCACTGGGGATTGCCGCCCACAAGGTGATGGATGTGACGCTGCTCAATGAGCTGGCGGTCTCTGCCCTGACCCGTGACGACATTCCTGTCAGCTGCGAGCTGCAGGATAACGGGCTGCCCAACACCTTCGTGCCGGGCCGCAATATCCTGTTCCTGACCCTGGCCTCCATCTATGCCTATCAGGTAGGCGCCGAAGCGGTGATCACTGGTGTCTGCGAGACTGACTTCTCCGGCTATCCCGATTGCCGTGACGCGTTCGTCAAGGCCCTCAATCAGGCGGTGTCGCTGGGGCTGGATCGCGGTATCCGTTTTGAAACTCCCTTGATGTGGCTCGACAAGGCCGAGACCTGGGCACTGGCGGATCACTATGGTCACCTCGACACGGTGCGCCAGCAGACCCTGACCTGCTACAACGGCATTGCCGGTGACGGCTGCGGCACGTGTCCTGCGTGTGAACTGCGCCGTCGCGGCCTGAACAACTATCTGGCCGATAAGGCGGGCATCATGGCCAGACTATTTGAGAAAACCGGGCTGGGCGAGAAAAGCGCAGAGTGAGCCTGCGTCTTGCCGTGGCTTGGGGTATAATCCGCGACTTTTGCAACAAGCTGTGATCGAGATGCACTACCCAATCAACGAGATTTTCCAGACCATCCAGGGGGAGGGCATCTTTACCGGCCTGCCCGCCATCTTTGTTCGCCTGCAGGGTTGCCCGGTGGGCTGCCCCTGGTGCGATACCCGTCATACCTGGGTTGTTGATCCGGCTCGTGAAGTGGGCAAGGAGGCGGTGCTGGATCGTTCCAACGAATCCGATTGCTGGAGCCAACTCAGCACAGCGCAGATTATCAAGAGCTTTGGCGATCTGGGTTATCAGGCGCGCCATGTGGTGATCACCGGTGGCGAGCCCTGCCTCTACGATCTGCACGAACTCTCGTCAGCATTACTGGCGGCGGGTTATCAGGTGCAAATTGAAACCAGTGGCACCAGCGAGATCAAGACTCATGAGCAGACCTGGGTAACAGTCTCCCCCAAGATCGGTATGAAAGGGGGGCTGCCTGTGCTGGTCTCGGCGCTGGAGCGGGCCAACGAGATCAAGCATCCGGTGGCCACCGAGCACCATATTGAAGAGCTGGATGTGCTGCTGGCGACCGCAACTCTGCGCCCGGACGTGGTCATTGCCTTGCAGCCGATCAGCCAGAAACCACGGGCCACCCAATTGGCGATGGATACCTGTATCGCGCGTAACTGGCGACTCTCAATCCAGACTCATAAATATCTGGATATTGATTAATATGGATTGGCTATCCGACGAACAGGTACTGCTGACTCTGACTAACAAGATGCCTTACGGTAAATATCAGGGGCGGCGTATCATCGATATTCCCGAGCCCTATCTGGTGTGGATGGCGCGCAGCGGTTTTCCGGCGGGTAAATTGGGCCAGACGCTGGCGTTGGCTTACGAAATCAAACTCAATGGACTCGAGTCCATGATTATTCCCATTATTAACAGGATGTCGGTATGAGAATATATACGAGGCAGGGCGACAAGGGCATGACCCGGCTGGCCGATGGTATCCCATTGCCCAAGGATCATTTGCGGGTCGAGACTTACGGTTATATCGATGAGCTCAACTCCCATATTGGCTTGCTGATTTGTGACGTGCCATCGCAAGAGGTCGGCTTATTGGCTGATTTACAGCTGTTGCAACAGGAGTTGTTTGATCTGGGGGGCGAGTTGGCATTCTCCAGCGACGCCCAGAATGAATCAATTTGGCAAGTTAATGCTGCCTGGACCACTCGCCTTGAACAGCAGATAGATCGTTATAGCGAGCCATTGCCACCGCTGCGCCAATTTATATTGCCGGGTGGTTCCCGTGCCGCGGCGCAAGCGCATGTGGTGCGTACTCTGGTGCGTCATTGCGAGCGCTTGCTGCTGACCTTGAGCCGGGAAGAGCGGGTCAATCCCGAGGTGCTGCCCTATCTGAACCGGATGAGTGACTGGTTCTTTACCGTTGCCCGCTATCTCATCTGCGTGGCAGGGGATCGTGAAGTGCTGTGGGTCAAGGCAGCAGATCGTCCGCAATCGGCTATCTGATATTTCACGTTTAAGCGGCAATAAAAAACCTCGCCTTGGCGAGGTTTTTTATTAGCAACGCAAGCGCTGTCAGATAGCAAAATCTTCCAGTGATTTGCCTGCTGCCACTGCGCTGGCAATGACTGAAGGCATACGGCCCTGGCCGGTCCAGGTTTTCTCTACGCCATTATCCTGATAGCGATATTTGGCAGGACGTGGCGCCCGCTTGGCTTTTTCTGATTTGCCGGGGTTGGTAGCGACAGCGCTTACCAATTCTGCCGGGTCAATACCGGCGGCTTTCAGCATTTCGCTATATTCGTTAATTTTCCGCAGATGCTCTTCACGGGCCTGACGCTCGGCAGCTTCATCCTGCTGACGTTCAGCAACGATAGTAGAGAGTTTTTCCAGTGCCTCTTCCAGTTGTTCCAGAGAAAGCTCGCGGCAGGTCGCACGCAGACTGCGGATATTAAGCAGTACCTTTAAAAATTCATTCATAGGAGTTACCACGTCGAGTCAGAGAAAAATATTATGTTCCAGCTGATTCTTGCTTGGTGATTTAAATAAGTCAAGCCGGGTTAAATATAATATCCGTGGGGAACATCAATATAGATATTTAATATGGCCAGCAATAGGCTTGGTGATTGGATGCCAATGAAGCCGTAGTAGGTGAAAATAGCGCCAAAGCTGGCGTTGTTGCATCATTTGACTACCATTTTTCGACCTTGATATGTTTATCGTGACTATTTAATCAAAAAACTTGCTATAAGCTGCCATCTCGATAAAATGTGCGGCGAATACCTTTAAGTAGAGGCGCGCTGCCTATGAGTATTTGTGCGGAGGGTGATGCCTGTGATGCACAAGGAAAGGAGTCAGCGCCGAAGTGGCCAGGCCATCATACCGGGCTGCTGGTTCTGCATCTAATAGGTGCAGGACTGCCATAGTCATCCACTATGGAGCGCTACCTGAAGGGGCTGAGGAGTATGACCTCCCCATAGGTTTTGTTTCTTTAGATCCTCTCGGTAGATCTCCACCTGTAATCTTTAGGTGCAAAGAGATCATGGACATTAGTCATTTCGCCGACTCCGGTTGGTCCGTTCTTCCCCCCCTGTTGGCTGTCGCGCTGGCGATCATGACCCGCCGCGTGCTGCTGTCCCTTGGTGTGGGCATCGTCACCGGCAGTTTGCTGCTCAATCAGTTTTCACCCCTCGAATCCCTGCATTACATGTTGAATACCGTGCTCAAGATCTTCTGGGTCGATGGCGCGCTCAATCGTGACAATGTCAACATGATCCTGTTTATGCTGCTGCTGGGTGGCCTCATCAGCCTGATGAGCGTCTCCGGGGCGACCCGTGCCTTTGCCGAGTGGGCCGAGCGTCGTGCCAAGACCCGCAAGGGCGCCAAAGCCCTGACTGGGATGATGGTGTTTGCCTTCTTTATTGATGACTTCTTCCACAGCCTGTCGGTGGGGGCTATCTGCCGTCCGGTCACCGACCGCTTCCAGATCTCCCGTGCCAAATTGGCCTATCTGCTGGACTCCACCGCGGCGCCGGTCTGCGTGCTGATGCCCATCTCCTCCTGGGGGGCTTATATCATCGCCCTGGTTGGCGGCATCATGGCGGCCCACGGTCTGACCGAGCAGAGCCCCATCGCTGCGTTTGTCGAGATGATCCCGATGAACCTCTACGCCGTCTTCACCCTGATCATGGTGCTGGTGGTGATCGCCTGTCAGCTGGATATCGGCCCGATGCGTCAACACGAAGCGTGGGCGCTGGAAGGCAAGCTGTGGGATGAGTCCAAGGGCCGCCCCATCGGTCTGGATATGGAGAGCCCGGAGGAGAGCAACGGCGGCATGATCGACATGGTACTGCCGATCCTGACTCTGACCGCCGCCACCATCTATTTCATGATTGATTCCGGTGCTGCGGTGCTGAGCGAGAAAGGGCTGCCATTCAGCGTGCTCGGCTCGTTCGAAAATACCAACGTCGGCTCTTCGCTGGTCTACGGTGCCCTGTGCAGTCTGGTGGTCTCCATCGGTCTGGCGATGCGCCTGAAGCTGGGAGCCAAGAACTGGATCAAGGCCGCGCCGCAAGGCGTCATGGCCATGCTGCCAGCCATCAACATCCTGCTGTTTGCCTGGACCATAGGTGCCGTGGTGCGCGACGTGGAGACCGGCAAGTACCTGGCTTCGCTGGCTAACGGCAACCTGCCGATCGAAGTGCTGCCTGCCGTGGTCTTTATCCTCTCCTGTGCCATGGCGTTTGCTACCGGTACCAGCTGGGGTACCTTCGGCATCATGCTGCCGCTGGCCGGTGACATGGCCGCCGCCAGCGACATCAGCCTGATGCTGCCGATGCTGGCTGCGGTACTGGCTGGCTCGGTGTTCGGGGATCACAGCTCACCCATCTCCAGCACCAGCATCCTCTCTGCCACCGGTGCCGGTTGCCATCACATCGATCACGTGATGACCCAGCTGCCCTATGCACTGGCCATCGCCTTCGGCGCGGCCATCGGTTACCTGGCGATGGGCTTGATGCACTCCAGCCTGGCCGGTTTCAGTGTCAGTGCCCTCTGGTTCGTGCTCTTTACCGGCTATCACCTGAAAAAGGCCAAAGCGCGGCCAGTGCTGGCCACCGCGTAACATTTATAGAGCAAGGGGCCCGCGGGCCCCTTGGTTTTGTCAGGGGCTTTGGTTAGCATGCGCCCCATAAATTCAGTTTCGGAACAGTATCATGGCTTCACTGCACTACAAATTTGCCACCATGAATTCAGGCAAATCCACCCAGCTCATTCAGGCGCACTTCAACTATCTGGAGCGGGGCATGCATCCTCTGGCGATGACGCCAGCCATCGATGACCGTTTCGGGGTCGGGGTGATCAGTGCCCGGGTTGGCCTTGAACTGAAGGTGGACGTGTTCAGCGACAGCTGCGATCTGTTTGAAATGGTGAAAGCGCGCCATGCGAAGAAACATATCGATGTTTTCATCGTGGACGAGGCCCAGTTCCTGACCCGTGAGCAGGTCTACCAGCTGGCCCGCATCGTCGATGAGCAGGATATTCCGGTGATGGCCTATGGCCTCAAGACCGATTTTCGCGGTGAGCTGTTCCCCGGTTCCTACCATCTGCTCTGTCTGGCCGACAAGTTTGAAGAGCTGAAGAGCATCTGCTGGTGTGGCAACAAGGCTCACATGAACTCCCGGGTCAACGAAGCGGGGCAGGTGATGCGTGATGGCGAACAGGTGGAGATCGGCGGCAACGATCGCTATGTATCGCTTTGTCGCAAACACTATCTCGAAGGTCGGGCCTACAAGTAAGTCGGCTGCGATATTTGAATCGTCGAGCAGGGCGCCAATCTGGCGCCCTTTTTATTTTCCTGCTTGCTTCTCTGCGGTTCAGTCGATCTCGATATCCACCGGCGCAATGATGGGGTCGGCCACCGGCAGGCGTTGAAACAGCTGGCGAAAATGGTGCTGTACCCGGCCTATATCGACCAGTGACATGCCGGAGGCAAAGCCGAACCAGACATAGAGGCCGGTGAGATCGCGAAACATCGGCGGCAAATAGCGGGGAGCGGCGATCAGCCCCTCCAGATAGTGCTGATAGAGCACCGGAATGTCATCCAGTGTCACCTTGCCGACAAACAGCATTGGCAGGATCTCGGGCACCCCTTCCAGCACGGCGCTGCGGATAAAGTTGACCGTCTCCACATAGCCACGCACGTAGGAGAGATCCTTGGTAAAACAGGCGCCGCCGCCCACCATGCCGCCACGAAAGACCCGCTGGGTGATCTTGTAGGCGTCGTGCTCGCTGGTGCCCTGCTGTACGAAGTGCTTAAACACCTCGATAAAATCGGCGCCGCGCTCGGCCATGTCGATGGCCATCACCCGATCGGAGATGCGCTTGGCCCGATCCGGAAAGGAGCTGAAGGTGAGGGTCTCTATCAGAACGGCCAGCCCCTCCTGACAGGCGGTGATCCGCGGTGAACCGGCGCTCAGCCAGGTGGCATAGGGCTGCTGGCGACCGTTGAGGGTGGTGCCGACATGAACCCACCCCTCGTGCACCTCCAGCACCTGCAAGTCCAGCTCGGAGAAACGGGCGTGGGAGTTGAGCTTGATGTAGTCGCCACCGGCAGCGGCATCGGAGACAATCCCATCGCTCAGCTTCACCTGCACAGTGCCGTCACTGAAGTAGCTCGACAGCTTGCCCTGCAGTTTGGCGACCGCGGCCTCTCCTTCGAACTCCTTGGGGTAGGGGCGCACCAGATGGCGGGCGCCGGGCAGGGAGAAGATATCGCACAGGCGGGCGCCCAGCTCCTTGAGAGTCTTGCGATCCCCGCGCAGGTGATCGCTGGCAGAGCCATAAAGCAGCTGGCTGTAACGCTGAAAATCGGGTTGGCCGCGCTGGCGCAGCATCTCGATCACCACCATGTACTGATCGACCGTCTCTTGCAGGATCCGGCCAAGATCGTCCTGTGGCCCCAGTTTTCTGCGGATCCTGTCCCGCAGCTCCTTGAGTTCCAGATACTTGTTGCGCGGATCGAAGCCGAGGGGGAGGGCATCATAGAAGTGCCTGTCGATAGCGGGCTGCTCCCTGCCACCGCTTGCCAGAAAGCGATCCTGCAGATGGCGTGGCCATTTGATGGCATCCAGAATGCGGATGGGTTTTTGCAGGGTGAGCAGCTCATCCGAGAGTGATTTCAGATGAAGGCGATACTTTTCTTGGATAGTCATGGGGCCCCCTGTGGGGCAAGCGTCGTCGTGGATTTGGCTGAGTATATGCATAGCGCTTGCCAAAAAGAAGCGAGCCGCAGGGTTATTGGGTTGGCGTGCTTTTTGTTGATAGCAAATTGGTTTAGACTGCGCCCCTTGATCCCAATCTTGTCGTGGAAATGATGAATATCCCCAGCTCCGAAATGATAATGCGTTGGTTGCAACAGGCTCGTATCGAGCACTATGTCTGCGACCAGTGTCACGGTATCCACATTGTCTCTTTGCAGTCGGTCGATGGTATTCAGGAGAGCCGGATCTTCGTGGAAGAGGAAGGCCTGCTGTTCTCCTCCGAGCTGGAAGTGCGCCCCTCCGCAATGCTGCCGCTGGTTGCCGAACTGGGCCGACTCAATATGCAGTACCCCTCCCTCAAGGTGTTCCTCGATATCATCGATGACAACCTGCCGCGGCTGGTGGTCGGGCACACCGTCTTTACCAAGGCCGGACTCAGCGTCGAGCAGTTCCTGCTGTTCGTGCAAAGCACCATCGCTGCCACCCACGAACTGGTTGCCGAATGCGAACGTTCCGGCTTCCTCAACCTGCCGGAAATCCAGGTTGCACCGGAATCTGTGCATTAAGTGTTCGAACGGTTCGCCAGGTGAAAAAAGCCGTTGACGCGGGCGGGGCTTTCCCCTAAATTACGCCCCGTTCCAGCGCAACAGCGCAGCGAACACCGTGTTGGCTGAACACGTTAAACCACAGACCAAAATTTGGTGAGGTGTCCGAGTGGCTGAAGGAGCACGCCTGGAAAGTGTGTATACGGCAACGTATCGAGGGTTCGAATCCCTCCCTCACCGCCACATTGCAAAGCCCTGATGGAAACATCAGGGCTTTTTGCTTTCTGGCGCAATCCCCGCGTGGTTGCTGGCATAGGAATGCAAATCCTCATTGTTGATAGCCCAGCATCTGGCTGAACCTCTTGGGCAATCGTAGTGAAAAGCCTCGGTGACTTTGACGCCACGGCCAACCCATTGGTCGATCCTTTTAAAGTTTCCGCCCAATTCAGTAAAAGGGCCTCTCGCAAGAGAGGCCCTTTTCATTGCTCGCTGATTTGCCCTGCTCGGTACTTGAAAGGCATTCCGTGGTGATACGGGTTAATGCTCCACAGTCAGCGGATCCGGGGGCAGGTTCAGATGCTTGGTGATGGCCTGATAGAGCTGGGGGTAGTTATCGTCAAAATGGTGTCCTCCCGGCAGGGTGACGGTGGTGACGTTGGGTTGGTTGAGACGGGGGCAGAGGCGGTCGCCGTTATCGTCATCGGTTCCTTGCAGGCAGAGCATCGGCAGGTCGCGGATGGTTTTCACCTGCGGTTCGGTCGGGTAGCTGCGCACCTTGTGGGTCAGCATATCGCTGACGTGGATCTCGAAGTCCGAGCTGGTGGAGGGGGAGAGCATCACGGCCCCGACCAGCCCCTGACGATAGTGCTCCGGCAACCGGTTGATGACGAAGGGGACAATCTCGGCACCAAACGAGAAGCCTACCAGCAGCCAGTGAGGGCGCTGCCAGCGAGTCTGGTAATCATTGAGGATCCGCTCCAGATCGGCGGTCACCTGCTCCGGGGTTTTCTTCTTCCAGTAGTAGGTGAGGGAGCTCCAGCCCACGACCGGCATGCCGTTCAGCTGAAACTGGGCGCTCAGCCCCTTGTCGAGGGCCGCCCAGCCGCCATCGCCGCTGAGAAAGATCACCATGGGGGTGTCGGATGACTGCTTGACCGGCAGCTCAATCAGGCTCAGGTCATCCTTGACCGGGGCTGCGTGCGCCGCAAAAGATGAAACGGGCAGTACGAGACTGAGTAACAGCAATATCAGGGCTCTCATTGGCCATCCTCCTATTTCTTGATCAGCCCTAGCGGGCCGCGGCTAATCAGGGTGATCAGGTGAGTCAGGGTTCTGGGCAGTACCAGCTTGCTGCTGCAGAGCAGGTAGCGGGGTTCCCAGCGGGGCGAAAATTTCTCCTTGTAGCGTCTGAGCCCCTGAAAGTTGTAAAAACGGCTGCCACGCACAAACAGGGTATTGCCAAGGCGGGCCCAGTAGCTGTTGAGCGGGTGATCGTTGAAGCCGGACATGGGGGCCATCCCCAGATTGAAGCTGGCGTACCCTTGCGCCTTGCCCCACAGCAGCAGTTCGACAAAGAGAAAATCCATGATGGGGGCGGTGCCGGTATCCAGGCTGTAGCGCATCAGATCGATGGAGAGCATCTCCTTGTTATCGCTCACCCAGAGGTTGGCAAAGCCGACGATCTGCCCCTCGTGCCACACCAGCGCAGCCGGGCTCAAGGTCAGGTAGTCAGGCTCGAAACGGCCGACCGAGAAACCCTTCTCCTTGCCCATTTTGCTCTGCAGCCAAGTATCGGAGACGGTCTGCAACCTAGGCAGCAGGGGGGCCACGGCGCTTGCCTCGACCACCTCGAAGGTCAACCCTTCCCGTTTGCCCTTGGCGTGGCTCTGGCGCAGGTTGCGCAGCCGGCTGCCAGCCAGATCGAAGGTGGCCAGATCGACCATCGCCTCTTCACCGAGCTTGAAGGGGATCAGCCCCAGCTCCAGATAGAGCGGAAGATAGCGGGCCGAGACCTGATAAAAGACCGGATTGGCGTCGTGCTCGTCGCATCGCTCGCGAAATTGCCAGAGCAGCTCTTCGATCTGCTCGGGGCGACCGACGGGATCCCCCATCACAATCCAGCTGTTGCCCTCGATGCCATACATCAGGAAGGCGTCGCCGGCGGGGTGGAATAGCAGGGACTTGTCCTGCAGCTGGGCCAGATAACCGTGGATCCCCCCTTCGCGAACCACCAGCTCGTGAGCGCGCGCCAGCGTCTCCTTGTCCGGTTTTTCACCGACCACGCGCAGCGGCGCAAGCAGCTGGGCAGCCCCGGCCACGGCCAGCACTGCCACCACGCTCCCCATGGCGCGCAGGCCGCGGGCAGCCCCGCCGTGGGGCGAGAAGTGGAACCAGAGGGCGTGGTCATACTCCACCTGACGATAGGAGAAGAGCAGCAGCCACAGTGCTCCCAGCAGCACGGCGCCGACCGAGATGAGCCAGCCCGGGGTGTACTGGGGATAGAGCAGCGATCCCTTGCGATAGAAGAGGGCGCTGCAGGGAGTCATGATGAGCAGGAAGCTGCCGAGCAGCAGGGCTGACTCCCAGTCTCCGCCCTTGAGCAGGGAGAAGGCGACACCCAGTGCCAGCAGCAGCTGGGTGATGCGAAACGCGGCGTCGTGACGGCGGTAGAGGCTGCGCGCCAGCAGGATCAGGAGGATACCGCTCACGCTGCCGAGCACGTGGGAGAGCTCCAGCAGATGGAGCGGCAGCACCTGCAACCACACTTCGATGTGGCTGCGCATGGTCGGGATCATGCCCGAGCAGAGCAGCAGGCTGCCGGCGGCAAAGGTGCCCATGCTGATAAGGGCAGGCAGAAATTCGCGCACCGCGCTCATCAGCCCCTGTAGCCGCTGCCAGCGCGCTTTTTGTTGCAGCATCTCCTGACTCGCAAAGAGCAGCAGGGCACAGAGAAAGGGAAGCAGATAATAGATGCAGCGGTAGAGTAGCAGCGAGGCGAGCAGCTTGTCGGCCGGCAGGTAGTGGGCCAGCAGCAGGCTCATACTTGCTTCGAACACGCCGATCCCGCCCGGCACGTGGGCCAGTACCCCGAGGAAGCTGGCCAGCACGAAGGCACTGAGCAGCACAGGGTAGGGGACGCTATCTGCAGGCAACAGCACAAACAGCACGGCGGCGGCGGCCATCCAGTCGGCCAGCGCGACTAGCAGTTGCAACAGACGTATCCGAAAGCCCGGCAGGGTCAGGGTGTGTTTCCGCAAAGAGAGATGTGGGGCGGGCCAGCAGAGGTAGCAGGCCACCAACAGCAGCGCCATAGCGCCAGCCAGATTGAGCAAGGTATCTGCCCATTGCGGCCAGTCAGGCAGCAACTGTGATGCATCGCAGGTCAGTAGGGCGCCACCTCCCCACGCTAGCAGGCCGAGGAAGAAGGTGATGGAGCAGAACAGCACCACGCGTGCCACTTCCCCGGTGGCGAGCCCCAGTGCGGAGTAAAGGCGATAGCGTACCGAGGTGCCGGTCAGCAGGGCAAATCCCAGGGTGTTGGAGAAGGTGTAGGCGATAAAGGAGGTAATGCTGACCTGTTGCCAGGGAAGGCGCTTGCCCAGCGCATGGAGCGCCAGCATGTCATAGCTGCAGAGGCAACCATAACTGAGCAGGGTCAGCAGCAGGGCGCCCGCCAGTCGCGGCAGGGGTTGGGACCAGATGGCCACACGAATATCGTGCCAGTGCCATGCCTGAGTCAGGTGATACAGCACGGTCAGTGCGGTGCCGAGCAGCAGCAAGCTGCACAAGGGGCCGAGCCATTTAAGCAGATGACGCCACATGCCATGTTCCTGTGGTCATTGACCGTTTCCCGCAAAGGGGGAGCCGGGTCGTGGATCCGGTTTGGACGAGGGAGGCGCTCGTCAGGAAAATTTCGGGAAGAGATGGAAAGGGAGGCGTCAGCCTCCCTCTGTGATATCCAGTGACCGGTTGGATCACTTGGTTTTCGGCGCGACTTTGACGGCAGGAGTCTTGGCGTGAGTGGTTTTATGGTGTTTTTTCACCACCTTGGTCTGGGTCGCCTGCGGTGTGGCTGTCTTGGTCGGGGTGGCCGCCATGGTGAAACCGGAAGTGAGGGCGAAGACGGCTGCCAGGGTCAGAGGAATGATCTTTTTCATGTTCAATTTCCTTATTCGGGTTGATGTTATGGAGCGTTCTCCATGACAGTCATCCTATGACGGTAGCAGCGGCCCTTCAGTGAGCGGTTGGTGACGGTTTGTATCCAAATGTACAGGCAGGGTGAGGCAGAAGCGGGCTCCCTTGGCGGCGGGAAGCAATGCCACATCACCACCATGGTGGAGCGCTATGCTGCGCACAATGGCGAGCCCCAGCCCGGTGCCGCCGGTGCGGCGATCCCGACTCTGATCAAGACGCACGAACGGCTCGAAGATCTGGGGCGCCAGCGCCGGATCGATCCCCGGCCCATCGTCGCTCACCTCCAGCAAATAGTTCTCCTGCAGCCGCGAGATGGAGAGGGTAACCTCCCTCTCGGCGTAGCGCAGGGCATTGCCGATGAGGTTCTCCACCGCGCGCGTCAGCAGACGCTGATCGCCGCACCAGGGCATCTTGATGGGAGGCAGAGCGAGGGTCAGATGTTTCTCCGGCCGCAACGCTTGCCAGTCGCCGAGGTGATGCTCTGCCCAACTGCCGAGCTCCAGTTCATCCCGCTGCAGCGGAAGCTCCGGCCTGTCCAGCTTGGCGTAGGTCAGCATCTCTTCGATAAGCGAGTCCAGCGCGCCCAGATCCCGCTCCAGTGCTCGCTGCTCTTCTGCGGCAGGGGCAGGATCGAGCATGGCAAGCCGATAGCGCAATCTGACCAGCGGGGTACGCAGCTCATGGGCGATGGCATCGGTCAGCTGCTTGCGACTGGTGAGCATGGCTTGCAGCTGGGCGGTCATCTGATCGAAGGTAAGCCCCACCCGGGCCAGACTGCTGCCCGGTGGCAGATTGGTTCGGCAGGAGAGATCCCCATCGCCTACGCGACGTGCGGTTTGCTCCAACTGCTGCAAGCCGCGCCAGTGGGGACGCAACCACAGAAGGATGGGCAGGCCGAGGGATAGGCCGATCACCAGCAACAGCCCTACATCGACCCAGTGCAGCTCATGCAGGTAGGAGAGGTAGGGGACAGGGCCGACAATCAGCACCCGATCGGTATCGGGGATGCGCTGCAGGAAGGTGTCATCCTCCTCGACGATGACAATGTTGCCGGCGGCCAGAAAGGCCTGATCCTCGCTGGCCAAGGGCTGGCGTGTCAGCTCGCCGATCTTGAGGGGGAGGGTAAACTGACTGCTCTGCTCGGCCAGTCGATCGGGCCAGCGCTCGGGTGGAGTTCTTGCCAACTCGCCGGTCAACAGGCCAAGAGAGCCCTGCATCATGCGTTCGAGATAGCGATCACCCGCCCGTTCGGCGGTCACCTGATAGACCACGCCAACCAGCAGGATGGCCAGCGTGAAACAGCCGATCAACAACAGATAGAACTGGATAAAGAGGCGGCGCATGGCGGTGCTCCCGAAAGAGGGTTATGCCCAGGCGTGGGGGACGAAGAGGTAACCTTTCTGGCGCACCGTCTTGATCCGGGTCGGGTTGTCGGGGTTATCACCCAGTTTGCGGCGCAGGCGGGAGATGGCCACATCCATGCTGCGATCCTGGCCGTCGTACTCCCGGCCGCGCAAGCTGCGAAAGAGGGCTTCCCGACTCAAGATTTGGCCCGCGTGGCAGGCGAGCTCCCACAGCAGATCAAAGTCGGCGGTCGAGAGAGCAATGCTCTCGCCATCGAGGCGCACATCTCGCCCCGGACCATCCACCCGCAGCAGACCAAATTGCAGTTGCTGGGGAACGCTGCTGGTGGCGGCCGGTTGGGTTGATGCTTGCTGGTGTTGGCGAAACTGCACCCGAAGTCGGGCCAGTAGCACGGGGGGCGGGGTGGTTTTAAGGATGTAGTCGTTGGCGCCCAGTTCCAGACTCAGGATCTGGTTCATGTCGCTATCCAGCGAGGTGAGCATTACGATGGGGCCGTCGAAGCGTGGCCGAAGATCCCGACAGAGGGACATGCCATCTTGCCCCGGCAACATGATATCGAGCAGCACCAGATCGGGCTGTTCGGCCTCGATTCGGGCCAGCGCCATGTCCCCTCTGGGCTCGAGGATCACGTCCATATCGTGGCGACCGAGCCAACTGCTGATGAGCTGGCCAATCTCGGGATCATCTTCGACAAAAAGAATGCGTTGCATAGAAAAGCTCCAACGGAAAGCAGGAGAGAAGAAGAGCGATCAGCATATCAATGGCGCTTGGGAAATACAGAAAAAGAACCGGGCAGGCTGATGTGTGGGGGAGAGTGGCTGTGTGTATCGATGAGGAGGCGCACATCGTGACAAATGGGCGGAGCCGCGTTTATCGATCTGGAGGATGATGGCCTTGCAGACAAGGTAAGGTGCTGTCGAGCGCAAAAACAAAAAAACCGGCCAAGGCCGGTTTTTCGCGGAGCAGACCAGAAGGTCACTGCTCCAAGTCGATGGACACCACCTTGCGGCGATTATCGACAAAATAATGGGGTGGCTGATGGGGCTCGAACCCACGACAACCGGAATCACAATCCGGGACTCTACCAACTGAGCTACAGCCACCACTAAAATCTTCATCAACACTCGCCAATCCAGAAGAAAAGGAGAGTATCAATGGCGCGCCCTGCAGGATTCGAACCTGCGACCCACGGCTTAGAAGGCCGTTGCTCTATCCAACTGAGCTAAGGGCGCTTTGTATCAACTCGTCTTGATGACGAGTTGATGAACATGGTCGGTGATAAAGGATTCGAACCTTTGACCCTCTGGTCCCAAACCAGATGCGCTACCGGGCTGCGCTAATCACCGAAAATCCCTGACCAGCATATCGACAAGAGTCGTGCTGGGCAACGGGCGGGCATCATAGCCAAGCGTAAGGGCCAGCGTCAACGACTTTTTCCCCCAGTAAATTCAAGTGCCTACTTATTGCCCGCTACAGGTATGGCGTGCGTCTGCCGCTAACATCCCGGCTAAAAAAATGCGACAATGCGCGGCAGTTGAACACATGGTGAGTGGAGAACGATGTCTGCCAAAATCATAGATGGAAAACAGGTTGCGCAAACGATTCGCAGCCAGGTCGCGGCGCAAGTCCAACAGCGGTTGGCGGCAGGGAAACGGGCTCCAGGGCTGGCAGTCATTCTGGTGGGGGCGGATCCCGCCTCTCAGGTCTATGTCGGCAGCAAGCGTCGGGCATGTGAGGAGGTGGGGTTTCTCTCCCGCTCCTATGATCTGAGTGCAACCGCCAGTCAGGAAGAGTTGCTGGCGCTGATCGACCAGTTGAATGCGGATAGCCACGTAGATGGCATTCTGGTTCAGCTGCCGTTGCCGGATCACTTTGATACCACTCAGGTGCTGGAGCGGATCCAGCCTGACAAGGATGTAGATGGATTTCACCCGTATAACGTCGGCCGTCTGGCCCAACGTATTCCGGCGCTGCGCCCCTGCACTCCGAAAGGGATCATGACGCTGATTGAAACCACCGGTGTCAAAACCCATGGTTTGCACGCCGTTGTGGTCGGTGCTTCCAACATCGTCGGGCGTCCCATGACCCTCGAATTGTTGCTGGCGGGCTGCACAACCACGACCTGTCACCGTTTTACGCGGGATCTGGAAGAGCAGGTACGCCGTGCCGATCTGCTGGTTGTTGCGGTCGGCAAGCCCAACTTCATACCTGGCGAGTGGATCAAACCGGGGGCATTGGTGATCGATGTGGGCATCAACCGCCTGGCTGATGGCTCGCTGGTCGGGGATGTAGAGTTTGAGACGGCGCGCAGCCATGCCTCCTTCATTACCCCGGTACCCGGTGGCGTGGGCCCGATGACGGTCGCCAGCCTGATGGAAAATACCCTGATCGCCTGCAGTGAATATCACGACTGATCATGGTTGGTGATAACCCTGTGATCCCGTGAGGAGGCAGGGTTGGCCAGAAATCTGACAATAAAAAACCGGTTGCTCAGAGAGGAACCGGTTTTTTATTTATCCAACGGGTGTTATTTACATATTTTGTGCTTCGTTTGGCACAATCACAGAAGCGTGATTTCCTTTCGGCCCCTGTTGCAGTTCAAAATTGACAGCCTGACCCGCTTTCAGGGTCTTGTAGCCCTCCATTTGAATCGTGGAGTAGTGAGCGAAGATATCCTCACCGCCCCCTTCCGGACAGATAAACCCAAATCCTTTTGCGTTGTTAAACCACTTAACTGTGCCGGTTGCCATACTTCTACATCCTTTTATTGATTACCCAGAAGTCGTTGAGTAACCTGCGCCAGCCCTTTATAACTAGGGACATGGGCCCATAGCAGACGGGCACAGATTAGCAAGTAACCAATCTAGTCTAACTTTTGAGCGAGTCAAGAAGTTGTTAACAGCTGATGTGATCTGGTTAACAAGTCTATTGACAACCTTGTGTTAGACGGTAGTAATCTAGAGGTACCAAAGCGCGATTATGAGCAAGCAGAAAGAACTCTTTGCTAATGAAGAGATTGCAGAAGCAGAGAAAACAAAGCTGCAGCCGCCACCCATGTATAAGGTTGTGTTGAACAACGATGACTACACGCCCATGGAGTTTGTGGTGGAGGTGCTGCAAAAGTTCTTTGGTATGGATTTGGACAAGGCGACTCAGGTCATGCTGAGTGTGCATTATAGTGGTAAGGGTGTCTGCGGCATGTTTACCGCAGAGATCGCCGAAACCAAGGTTGTCCAAGTCAACACCTATGCACGTAACAACGAACATCCACTGCTCTGTACTATGGAAAAGGCTTGAATCTGATGACTTGATGGCGAGTGTGACACCACATTGTAGCTGTACTAGGGGAGGTGCCTATGTTGAATAAAGATCTAGAAAAGACGCTGAACGAGGCTTTCAAACTGGCCCGTGACGAGCGCCACGAATTCATGACCGTCGAGCACCTGTTGTTAGCCCTTCTGGATAACAGTTCAGCCCATGAGGCGCTGAGCTCTTGTGGTGCCGATGTTGAGCAGATGCGCAAGGAGATCCGCGCATTCATCACCCAAACTACTCCGCTCATACCGCGCGACGATGAAGATCGGGAAACCCAGCCGACTTTGGGCTTCCAGCGCGTGTTGCAGCGTGCAGTCTTCCATGTGCAATCCTCCGGCAATACCGAAGTCAGTGGTGCCAACGTGCTGGTCGCTATCTTCAGTGAACAGGAGTCACAAGCTGCCTATTTCCTGAAAAAAGCCGAGATCAGCCGTCTCGACGTCGTCAATTTCCTCTCCCACGGGGTGCGCAAGGATAACAAGCCGGATCTCGGCAGCAATAACAATCCCGAGTCTGATGATGATGTTTCGGCCGCCCAGATCGAAAGCTTTGCCACCAACCTGAACCAGCTGGTGCTGGAAGGGCGCATCGATCCGCTGATTGGTCGTGATCAGGAGCTCAACCGTACCATTCAGGTGCTCTGCCGCCGTCGCAAGAACAACCCGCTGCTGGTGGGTGAAGCGGGCGTGGGTAAAACCGCCATTGCCGAAGGGTTGGCCTATCGCATCGTCAAGGGGGATGTCCCCGAGGTGATTGCGGGCAGTACCATCTATTCGCTGGATATGGGTTCTCTTCTGGCGGGCACCAAATACCGTGGTGATTTCGAGAAGCGCCTCAAGGTATTGCTCAAGCAGATTGAGCGTCAGGAAGGGGCCATCCTCTTTATCGACGAGATCCACACCATCATCGGTGCCGGTGCGGCATCCGGTGGTCAGCTGGATGCAGCCAACCTGATCAAGCCGCTGCTCTCCAATGGTTTGCTCCGCTGTGTGGGATCCACCACTTATCAGGAGTATGCCCAGATCTTCGAGAAAGACCGTGCGCTGGCCCGTCGCTTCCAGAAGATCGATATTGTCGAGCCGACTATCGATGACACCACTCGCATCCTGATGGGGCTCAAGAGTCGCTATGAAGCCCACCACGGCGTGCGCTATACCGCCAAGGCGATCCGTGCAGCTGCCGAGCTTTCTGCCAAGTACATCAATGATCGTCACTTGCCCGACAAGGCGATCGATGTGATCGATGAGGCGGGTGCCGGTCAACGGTTGCTGCCGGCGAGCAAGCGCAAGAAAGTGATCAATGTGCAGGAAATTGAGTCCATTGTGGCCAAGATCGCCCGCATTCCGGAAAAATCAGTCTCCTCTTCAGATAAAGAAGTACTGAAGAACTTGGAACGCAATCTGAAGATGGTGGTCTTTGGTCAGGATAAAGCCATCGAGGTGCTGACCGATGCGATTCGCCTCTCTCGTTCAGGTTTGGGTAACGAGCGTCGCCCGGTTGGTTGCTTCCTCTTTGCTGGTCCGACCGGGGTGGGTAAGACCGAGGTCACCCAGCAGCTTGGCAAGGCGCTGGGTGTCGAGATGCTGCGCTTTGATATGTCCGAGTACATGGAACGCCACACCGTATCTCGTCTGATTGGTGCGCCTCCCGGCTATGTTGGTTTTGAGCAGGGTGGTCTGCTGACTGATGCGGTGATCAAGCATCCTCATTCCGTTGTGTTGCTTGACGAAATTGAGAAAGCTCACCCGGACGTATTCAATCTGCTGTTGCAGGTGATGGACAACGGCACCCTGACCGATAACAACGGGCGCAAGGCGGATTTCCGTAACGTCATTTTGGTGATGACTACCAACGCCGGTGTGCAGGAGACCCAACGCAAATCGATTGGCTTCCAGCAACAGGATTTGAGCCACGATGCCATGGCGGTGATCAACAAGACCTTCAGTCCGGAGTTTCGTAACCGGCTTGATCACACCATCTGGTTCAACCATCTCGATATGACGGTGATCCATCAGGTGGTCGACAAGTTCATTGTCGAATTGCAGGTTCAACTGGATGCGAAGGGAGTTTCTCTCGAGGTGTCCGAGCGTGCCCGCCACTGGTTGGCAGAGAAGGGATATGACAGAGCCATGGGCGCCAGACCGATGGGGCGGGTGATCCAGGAGCACCTCAAGAAACCCCTGGCCAACGAGATCCTGTTCGGTTCACTGGTTGACGGGGGAATTGTGAAGGTTGAGTTGGTAAATGACAGCCTCAGCTTTGATTTTCAGGTCAATGTTGAAGCTGTTTCCCACTAAGCGTCAGTGATCAGAAAACGACAAAAAACCCCAACCGAAAGGTTGGGGTTTTTTGCTGAATTCCTGGCTTAGCGAGAGCGGAAAACAATACGTCCCTTGGAGAGATCGTAGGGAGTCAGTGCTACCGTTACTTTGTCTCCAGTCAGGATACGAATGTAGTTTTTGCGCATCTTGCCTGAAATATGAGCGATAACCACGTGACCATTCTCCAGTTCCACACGGAACATGGTATTGGGCAGGGTTTCGAGAATAGTGCCCTGCATCTCAATACTGTCTTCTTTAGCCATTGAATCCTCTTGATAAGCCACAACAAAAAACCGCTGGATCATGCCGGATTTAAGGCTATGTGTAAAGTTTACTCGGGCTTGGTGTCGATATTTTTCCATTCCCCCTGAATTAACAGCTCGTGAGGGAGGTAATTGCGTTTGTAATTCATCTTGCGACACGCCTCTACCAGATAGCCAAGATAGAGCCAGCTTCGCCCGGTTCTCCTGGCCAGATCGAGCTGGCAGAGGATGGCAAAGGTGCCCAGGGAGCGATCGGCATAATCCGGATCGAAGAAGGTGTACATGGCACTCAAGGAGTGGGGCAGCAGGTCTGTGGTGGCGACACCGATCAGGTGGCCATCTTTGCGCATCTCCAGGTAGAGCGGCGGCATCCAGTCACAATGGAGAAACCCGCGATACTGGCTGCGGTTGGGGGGATACATGCTGCCATCGTGATGGCGTTCGCGGATATAGCGTTCGTAGAGCAGGTAATACTCGGGCTTGTCATCGTAGCTCAGGACGATCTCGATATCCCTGTTGAGCTGGCGGATCCGCTTCTGGCCGCGGCTGGGACGAAAGCGTTCGCTGTGAATACGAAGGGACTGGCAGGCATGGCACGCCGGGCAGTGGGGGCGATAGATGTCGTTGCCACTGCGGCGAAAACCGGCAGTCAACAATCGCTCGTAACCGTTGGCGTTGAGCAGATTGTGATCCATGAGCACCAGCAACTGCTCCTGTTCATGATCCAGATAACTGCAGGGATGCTTGGGAGTCAGCCCTACTTTGAGGATCACTTCTTCAGTCATAAGCTGATCTCCCCCTCTTGCCAGCAGGAAGCCAACAGTGGTTGATGGCCAAGGCGCGCCAGCTCTGCCAGAAAACGGGCCCTTGGCCACTCCTCGATACCCAGGGTCGCCAGAAACGGGTTCTGCATCTGGCAATCGATGAGGGCGCCGTGATGGCGGGCGAAGTGGCGACAGAGTGCCACCATGGCAAGTTTGGCGCCGTTATCAATCCGGCTGAACATGGATTCACCGCAAAACAGTCGGCCGATAGAGAGGCCATACAGTCCCGCTTGCAGCTCTCCCTCCTGCCAGATCTCGATAGAGTGGGCATGACCCAGCCGGTGCAACTGCTGGTAGGCCTCGATCATGGGTTGGCTGATCCAGGTGCCATCGGCAGTGCGACGAGGGGCGGCGCAGGCGGTAATGACTTCATTAAAGGCGCGATTGACGGAAATATCGAATGGGGTACGGCGGATAATCTTCTGCAGTGTCCGTCCCACATGGAGTTGGTCTGGGCGGATCACTCCGCGGGGGTCCGGTGACCACCACAGGGTCGGCTGGTGGGGTTCATTCCACGGGAAGATCCCCTTGTGGTAAGCTGCCAGCAATCTGGCAGGGGAGAGATCTCCGCCGATCGCCAGCAAGCCGTTGGGCTCTTCCAGCGCATGGCTGGGGTCGGGAAACCAGCAAAGCTCATCATCCAGTTGGGTAAGATAGCGAGACATAAGGCAACGAGGTTCATAGATGAAGGCCATTATCCTGATAGTATCCAGCTTGCTCTGCTTTGTCACGGCGCCCGCCGGGGCGGAGGTCTACCAGCGCAATACCGCGCGGCCGGTCAATCTGGTGGTGTTTGGTCAGGTCGAAACGGTGCGCAATATTACCCAGCGCCAGATCCTGGAGTCAGAGCACTCTGGCTGGAAGACGCTGGGGGGGGCTGTGTTGGGCGGCCTGCTGGGGAACCAGTTTGGTGGCGGTCATGGCCGTGAAATCGCCACCGCCGTCGGCGCGCTCGCAGGTGCTGCGGCTGCGCAGCAATACCAGTCCGAGGGAACCGTGGTGGAAAACAAGTTGGTGGAGCTGCTGATCCGCAACGAGCAAAATGCCCTTATCAACGTGATCCAGGATTATGATCCCGCCATGGTCTTTGCCAATGGGGACAAGGTGCGCATTCTCTACTTCGATGATGGGGTGCGAGTCGACAAGACTTACTGACTTTCGATAGTCATGGTGATGGGGAGACTGTGGCAGGGAAGGAACCCGCAGACTCTCCTGTCGGAAAGTCTGTCGGGCGGTAATACACGGGACTGATGCCCTGAGGATTCAGATAGCTGTCTCTTGAGAGACTATCTTATCGCGACCGGTGTTCTTTGCCTGATAGAGCAGCCGATCCGCTACGCTCAGCGCCTCGTCCATGGATATCCGCCCGACGCTGATCACGCCGTAACTGGCGCGAACAAAGAGCGGGTTTTCCGGTGACAAGGGTTGCTGGCGCAGCTGCTGACGCAGCCCTTCAAGACGCTTGATCAACACGGGGACGGTACAGTGAGGCACCATCATGGCAAACTCCTCTCCGCCAAACCGGGCGATCATGGCATCGGGGAAGAACTGGGTCAGTAGCCGGGTCAGATGGCAGAGCAGTTGATCGCCGATGGCATGGCCCCAGTGATCGTTGACCTGCTTGAAGTGATCCACATCGAGCACACAGAGTGCAAGAGGCGTCTGTTGGCGCTGATGCTCTTCAAACCATTTTTGCCCTTCGTTGAACCAGTAGCGCCGGTTGTAGAGACCGGTCAGGTAATCACGATTGGCTGACTCCTGAATGCTGTTGAACTGCTCGAGCGCTTCCAGATTGTGGCTGACCCGACACTGCAGCTCTTCCGGCTCGAACGGCTGGTTGAGAAAGTCGTTGGCGCCTTGCTTGAGGTAGCGAGCAGAGAGACCGCGCTTGTCCGAGACCGAGATCCCGATAATCGCGAGCTGCTGCTTGCTGTAACGCTCTCTCAGCATCCGCACCAGACTGATGCCATCGATATCCGGCATATAGTAGTCGACCAGTGCCAGCCGGATGTCCGGGTGTTGCTCCAGCATCGCCATCGCTTCACGGGCATGACTGGCCTCATGCACCTGCAACAACTGCTTGCGCAACTGGGCCATGGTGCGGTGACGGGAGGTGCGTGAGTCGTCGACTACCAGCACTTCGATCGACTGGTTGAGATAGAGGCGGTGCACCAGACTGACTGCATATTGCAGCGAGTGGCGGGAATCCTTCATCACATAGTCCAACACGCCGGTTTCCAGCCAGGCGGCACGTTTATCCTCGCTGATGTCGGCAGTGAGGATCACCACCGGCAAACCTCGAGCCAGCAGCTCGTTGACCGCTTCGCCACGGGGCGCATCCGGCAAGGTTAAGTCCACCAGCGCGACCACATACTCCTCGCCCCGACAGTGACGGGCGCCTTCGAGGGTATCGAAGGCATCGATCTCGAGGCCTGTCTGCTGGGCAATGGCCTGAGTCAGCATACGGCGGATGGTCAGGCTATCTTCGACAATCAATATCTTCTGTTTCATTAGACTCCTTTAAATAAAAAAGGCATACCGACTGGTATGCCTTATATCACAACTGCGCTTGTTTATTGCGCGTCGAGGTAGCGTTCGGCATCGAGGGCTGCCATGCAGCCGGTACCGGCAGAGGTGATCGCCTGACGGTAGTTGTGATCGGCCACATCGCCAGCAGCGAAGACTCCTTCAATGCTGGTCTGGGTGGCAAAACCGTCGAGGCCGCCACGTACCTTCAGATAGCCGTTTTGCATCTCAAGCTGGCCATCGAAGATCTGGGTATTGGGCTGGTGGCCGATGGCGATGAAGACGCCCATCAGCGGTAGCTCGCTGGTGCTGTTGTCCTGAGTGTTGCGCAGGCGCACACCGGTGACCCCCATCTGATCACCCAGCACTTCGTCCAGGGTCTGGTGGGTGTGCAGCACGATGTTGCCGCTCGCAACCTTGTCGTGCAGACGCTTGATCAGGATCTTCTCGGCACGGAATTCGTCGCGGCGGTGGATCAGGTGCACCTTCTTGGCGATGTTGGCCAGATACAAGGCTTCTTCAACTGCGGTGTTGCCACCGCCGATCACCGCCACTTCCTGATTGCGGTAGAAGAAACCGTCACAGGTGGCACAGGCAGAGACGCCGCGCCCTTTGAAGGCCTCTTCGGAGGGCAGGCCCAGATACTTGGCGGAGGCGCCGGTCGCAATGATCAGGGCATCGCAGGTGTATTCGCCGTTGTCCCCTTTGAGGCGGAACGGGCGCTGAGTCAGTTCGACACTGTTGATGTGATCAAACAGGATGCGGGTATCGAACTTCTCCGCATGCTCTTTCATGCGTTCCATCAGGGCCGGGCCGGTCAGGCCTTCCGGATCACCTGGCCAGTTTTCCACTTCGGTGGTGGTGGTCAGCTGACCCCCTTGCTGCATGCCGGTGATGAGCAGGGGATTGAGGTTGGCGCGGGCGGCATAGACGGCCGCGGTGTAACCGGCCGGGCCTGACCCTAAGATCAGCAATTTGCTGTGAGTGACTTGGCTCATGATGTCATTTCCGGGATGTGATGAGTTTGCGCGATTGTAGGTAATTCGTGATCCGGGGTCAAAGGCTGGTGAGTCGATTGCACTAATCGTGTTCACAAGGGGTGACATGCAAAATAAAGGAATAAAAAAACCGCCCATCGCGGGCGGATTTTCACTCATCTCCAACTGGCGCAGGCCAGAGCAGATCAGTTCAGCAGGGTCAGGGGATCCGTGTAGGCAAGGCCATGTGCCACGGCCACTTCCTTGCAGGTGAGCTTGCCCTCCATCACGTTGAGCCCGTGCAACAGGTTGGGGTCGCTCAGCAGTGCCTGACGATACCCTTGCTGGGCCAGCTTGATAATAAAGGGGAGGGTGGCATTGTTGAGCGCCACGGTCGAGGTGCGGGCCACCGCCCCCGGCATGTTGGCGACACAGTAGTGCACCACCTCATCGACGATATAGGTCGGATCCTGGTGGGTGGTGGCGTGGGAGGTTTCCACACAGCCGCCCTGATCGATGGCCACATCGACGATGGCAGAACCCGGCTTCATGCGCGCAATGTGGTCACGGCGGACAAGTTTTGGCGCAGTGGCACCCGGTACCAGCACGCCGCCGATGACCAGATCGGCCGCCAGCAGATGGCGCTCCAGCGTCTCGCTGTTGGAGTAGACCACCTTGGCCGCTCCCTGGAACTCGTTATCGAGACGGCGCAGGGTATCGACGTTGTTGTCGAGGATGGTCACATCCGCGCGCAGGCCAATGGCCATGCGGGCCGCATTGGAGCCGACCACGCCGCCACCGATGATCACCACCTTGGCCGGTTCGACACCGGGTACGCCGCCAAGCAGAACACCGCTCCCACCGCGCGATTTTTCCAGCGCCTGGGCACCCGCCTGAATAGACATGCGTCCGGCCACTTCCGACATGGGGGCCAGCAGGGGCAGGCCCCCACGGCCGTCGGTGACGGTTTCATAGGCGATACAGATGGCGCCGCTTTTCAGCAGGGCTTCGGTCTGGGGCAAGTCTGGCGCCAGATGCAGATAGGTGAACAGGGTCTGACCCGGACGCAGCATGGCACATTCGACAGGCTGAGGTTCCTTGACCTTGACGATCATCTCGGCTTTGGCGAAAACCTCTGCTGCAGAGGCCAAAATTTCGGCTCCAACAGCGATATAATCTGCATCGCTGAAGCCAATGCCGTTTCCGGCACCGCTTTGGACGAAAACAGTATGGTTTCGTGCTGTCAGTTCACGTACACTGGCCGGAACCATGCCTACGCGGTATTCATGGTTTTTTATCTCTTTAGGTACACCGATAATCATGCTATCCCTCGTCTATAGATTGGTGTTTCATGTTGCCAAAATGTTAACCAACATTTGCGCCTAGTATATTCAGGTATTGACAGGATTTGTGACCATAATTATAAAATGACTGGTGATTCTTACCAAAAAATAGCCAAAGGATGGAATAAAATGATGGAAGCTAAGAGTCGGCTAAAGGATTTGGACAGGATTGACCGCAACATTCTTAATGAACTGCAAAAGGATGGCAGGATTTCGAATGTTGAGTTGTCCAAGCGAGTTGGCCTGAGTCCTACACCGTGTCTGGAACGGGTTCGTCGCCTCGAGCGACAAGGTTATATCGAAGGATATGCCGCTATTCTGAACCCTCATTATCTGGACGCATCTCTGCTGGTGTTTGTAGAGATAACCCTCAATCGCGGGGCGCCTGATGTGTTTGAACAGTTCAACAAGGCTGTTCAGGTGCTCGAAGAGATCCAGGAGTGTCATCTGGTTTCCGGTGACTTCGACTATCTGCTCAAGACCCGAGTCAGCGACATGTCGGCTTACCGCCGTCTGTTGGGGGAAACCCTGCTGCGTCTGCCCGGTGTCAATGACACCCGCACCTACGTGGTGATGGAAGAGGTCAAGCAGAGCAGTCGTCTGGTGATCAGCACCCGATAAAGCAGGTTATGCCGTGGTATCTTTTCCATATGAGACACCATGACAGTCAGAAACGAGCGGCCGGTCCGCTCGTTTCTTCTTGTAAAGATAATTGCAAATATGGCCCCGTCCCATCAGGCTCTGGCTGACAATCGATGGGCTTTTCGGGGATACTAGGCCCCCTTATTTCCTGCATTACATGTTTTCAGAAAGGAGCCGGAGTTTGGCCGATAAAAAGCTGTTTACTCCTTTATCAGGTACACAACGGATCTTCGAAGCCGTCTTGATCGCCATCACCCTGATGGCTGCTTATCTTCTGCTTGCCCTGTTGTCCTATCATCCCGCTGATCCCGGCTGGTCCCAGACCTCCTGGCAAGGGGAGGTGAAGAACCTCGCCGGTAGTGCCGGTGCCTGGCTCGCCGATATCACCATGTTTACCTTTGGTGCCTTCTCCTATCTGGTGCCGCCGCTGGTGGTGCTGCTGGGCTGGAGTCTGTTCTGGCGCCCGAGCCGTCTGCTCGATGTGGATTACCTCACCCTGGGGGTGCGGATCATCGGCTTTATCCTGACCGTGCTCGGCATGTCGGCCATTGCCAGCATGAACTTCAACGATATGCAAAACTTCTCCGCCGGTGGTCTGGTGGGGGATGTGATCGCTTCTGCAGTGGTGCCGCTGTTTGGCGGCGTCGGGGCCAACCTGATGCTGCTCTGCTTCGTGGCAACCGGCATCACCCTGTTTACCGGCTGGTCCTGGCTCACTATTGTCGAGCAGATCGGTGCGGCCTGTACCGGTTCGGTCAGTGCTGTTTACCACTTCCCGACCACCCTCGGCCGCTGGCTGACCGGTGGCTGGCGTCAACCCCGCAACGAGGGGCCGGATCCCTTGCTGGAAGGCGGGGTAGGGGCCATCGCGTTTGATGACGAGGAAGATGAGCCGCACACCAGCTGGACGCGCAAGCCCAAGGCCAAGAACCAGAAGGCTGCAGCCGAAGAGTGGCTGCCGGAACTCGACGACGATACCTTCGAGTTCGACCCACAGTTTGATGATGAAGATGATGAGCCGGCTCCGGCTGCCAAACCGAAACGTGCGGTGGCGGCTGCCAATGGGCGCCGCCAGCCGCTACTGGCTGTGGCCGATGACGAGGACGATCTGGATCTGCCCTGGGCCGAAGGGGACGACGAGGTCGCCGCGCCGGTAGCCGTCGCTCCGACCAAGCCCAAGCGTCGTCCGCAGTCAACAATGCCGCCGTTGCCGAGTATCGAGCTGCTGGACAGACCGCCAGCCAAGACCCAGATGATGAGCAAGGACGAGCTGGATCGCATGGGCCGTCTGGTGGAGGCCAAGCTTGCCGACTACAACGTGCAGGCCAAGGTGGTCGGTGTCTATCCGGGCCCGGTCATTACCCGTTTCGAGCTGGATCTGGCGCCGGGCATGAAGGCGAGCAAGATCACCAACCTCTCACGCGATCTGGCCCGCTCCTTGTCTGCCAGCAGTGTGCGGGTGGTTGAGGTGATCCCGGGTAAAACCTATGTCGGTATCGAGCTGCCCAACCGGGTGCGCCAGACCGTTTACCTGCGTGAAACCCTCGACTGCAATGCTTTCCGCGATAGCCGCAACCCGCTCACAATGGGCCTGGGTCAGGACATCGCCGGCGAGCCGGTGGTGGTGAACCTGGCCAAGATGCCGCACCTGCTGGTGGCCGGTACCACAGGTTCCGGTAAGTCGGTAGGGGTCAACACCATGATCATCTCGATGCTCTACAAGTCATCCCCAGATGATCTGCGCTTCATCATGATCGATCCCAAGATGCTGGAACTCTCGGTCTACGAAGGGATCCCGCATCTGCTGACCGAGGTGGTGACCGACATGAAGGATGCCGCCAACGCCCTGCGCTGGTGTGTGGGCGAGATGGAGCGTCGTTACAAGCTGATGTCGGCGGTCGGGGTGCGTAACCTCAAGGGCTACAACGACAAGGTGCTGGCCGCCATCGAGGAGGGGGAACCCCTGCTGGATCCGTTGTGGCGCCCGGGTGACTCCATGGATCAGATGCCGCCGGAGCTGGAGAAGCTGCCCCACATCGTGGTGGTGGTGGACGAATTTGCCGACATGATGATGATCGTCGGCAAGAAGGTGGAAGAGCTGATCGCCCGTATCGCCCAGAAGGCGCGGGCCGCCGGTATTCACCTCATTCTGGCGACCCAGCGTCCGTCAGTGGATGTGATTACCGGTCTTATCAAGGCCAACATCCCGACCCGTATTTCGTTCCAGGTATCGAGCAAGATCGACTCCCGTACCATTATCGATCAGGGCGGCGCCGAATCCCTGCTCGGTATGGGCGACATGCTCTACATGCCGGCTGGCACCTCCAACCCGACCCGGGTACACGGTGCGTTCGTCGATGATCACGAAGTGCACAAGGTGGTGGCGGACTGGAAACTGCGCGGCGAGCCGAACTACATCGAGGAGATCCTCTCCGGTGAGTCGGGTGGCGAAGGTGGCAGCGGCGAATATGGCGGTGGTGGCGATGAAGAGCTCGACCCCCTGTTCGACGAAGCGGTCGCTTTTGTGGTGGAGTCCCGCCGTGGCTCGACCTCCAGCGTCCAGCGCAAGTTCAAGATTGGTTACAACCGGGCAGCCCGTCTCATCGAGCAGATGGAGAATCAGGGCATCGTCAGCTCACCGGGTGGCAATGGTCAGCGCGACGTGCTGGCACCGCCGCCGGTGCGGGACTAAGCCTCACCGTTTCATACTATCCCTGGCCATGCCCTCCGCGGGCGTGGCCTTTTATCGAGAGCGTCTTTATGAAGAGCGTGATGAAAAAACAACTGTTGATGGGTACCGTGCTGCTGATGGCCAGCAGCCAGGTGTGGGCCGATGCGGCCAGCGATCTCAAACAGAAGCTGGCGGGGGTGAGCCTCTTCTCCGCCAAATTTGCCCAGACCGTCTATGACAGCAAGGGCAAGGAACTGCAAAAGGCCAGCGGCGATCTGCTGGTGCAGCGGCCAAACCGTTTCAACTGGCACACCACCTCGCCGGACGAGAGCCTGATAGTTGCCGATGGTCAGGATGTCTGGGTCTATGATCCCTTCGTCGAGCAGGTGACCGCCCTCAAGCTGAAAGATGCGGTGCTCAACACCCCCTTTATTCTGATCGCCGGCAATGACGACAAGTTCTGGAAGAACTATGACGTGACCCAGCAGGGGGATGTCTACACCGTCACCAGCCGTAACAAGGATGAGCTGATTGCCTCCTTCCGTGTCACCTTCGACAGACAAGACAACATCAGTCGTTTCGATGTGAAAGAGGCGCAAGGGCAGTGGAGTGAATTCACCCTGAGCAGCTTCAACCGCAAGCCGGTGCTCAAGGGCAACGAATTTGTTTTCAAGATCCCGAAGGGGGTCGAACTGGACGACCAGCGCTAATGAGCAAGCGGTCGTTGGATTGCTTGCCACTGCGCCAGTCAAAGGCGAGTGGCGTGACGCTGGGTGGTCAATACAGATGAGCAACTTGTCGCTGGATTTCTCATCGGACTTTCGTCCGCTGGCGGCCCGGATGCGGCCGCAAAACCTCGACCAGTATATCGGTCAGCAGCATATCCTGGGGGCTGACAAGCCCCTGCGCAAAGCGATCCTGGCGGGTCACTGCCACTCCATGATCCTGTGGGGGCCACCCGGTACCGGTAAAACCACGCTGGCGGAGCTGGTGGCTCACTACTGTCAGGCGGAAGTGGAGCGACTCTCGGCAGTGACCTCAGGCATCAAGGAGATCCGCGCCGCCATCGACAAGGCCAAAGAGAACAGCTGGCGCGGGGTGCGCACCATCCTCTTCGTGGATGAAGTGCACCGCTTCAACAAGAGTCAGCAGGATGTGTTCCTGCCTCATATCGAAGATGGCACCATCACCTTTATCGGTGCCACCACCGAAAACCCCTCGTTCGAACTCAACAACGCGCTGCTCTCCCGTGCTCGGGTCTATCTGCTCAAGCGACTTGAGGAGAGCGACATCCTCGCCATGCTCGATCAGGCGATGACCGATCCCCGTGGTCTCAATGATCCGGTGCTCACCTTTGCCCCCGGGGTGAAGGAGGCGCTGGCCAAGGCGGTGGATGGGGACGGGCGTAAATCCCTCAACTATTTGGAGCTGTTGGCCGACATGGCCGAAACCGACAGCACAGGGGCGAGGGTGATCGACAGCGCGCTGCTTGCCGCCGTAGCGGGGGAACATGTGGCCCGCTTCGACAAGGGGGGGGATCACTTCTACGACCTCATCTCGGCGGTGCATAAATCTATCCGCGGCTCGGCACCGGATGCGGCACTCTACTGGTATGCCCGCATGGTGAGTGCCGGCTGCGATCCCCTCTACATTGCCCGCCGCTTGCTGGCCATCGCCTCGGAAGATGTGGGCAATGCCGATCCCCGTGCCATGCAGGTGGCGCTATCTGCCTGGGATTGTTTCCACCGCATCGGGCCGGCGGAAGGGGAGCGGGCTATCGCCCAGGCGATCGTCTATCTCGCCTGTGCCCCCAAGAGCAATGCGGTCTACACCGCCTGGAAGGCAGCGCTCAATGATGCCAAAAACCTCCCTGACTTCGAGGTGCCGGTGCACCTGCGCAATGCGCCGACCCGGCTGATGAGCGATCTGGGCTATGGCGCCGAGTATCGCTATGCCCATGACGAGCCGGGCGCCTATGCTGCGGGGGAGGAGTATTTCCCCCCCGAGCTTGCCGGCAAGCAGTACTATCAGCCTACCGATCGTGGCCTTGAAAAGCAGATCGGCCAGAAGCTCGATTATCTCCACGAGCTGGATCGACAGAGCTCGCAAAAACGGGGCCGATAGCCCCGCTTGTTTGTCAGCAGAATGAAAATTGGTCAAGTACCGGAATAATTGGGGTGTTTGACCGCACAAGTCGGCAAAAACGACCCAAATAGTCCCTGTTCGGGCAGGGGGGCGGTCTGCTACACTGCCCCTCTGACCCCGTTGGTTTCGGCCTGATACCATCTTCTTGATTTCGAAGGCCTGACTCTCAAGGCGACGGGGGCCAACCGATGTTAACTTCCGGATCTGTTTTTTAGCCCGTCATGATGACTCAGGCCCAGATCCCTTATTAAAAAAGTAGGTAACCCATGCTGGATCCCAAATATCTGCGCAGCGACATCGATGAAGCTGCCGCTCGTCTGGCGACACGTGGCTACGTTCTGGACGTAGCGGCTGTCAATGCTCTGGAAGAGAAGCGCAAGGATCTGCAGTCCCGTACCCAGGAGCTGCAGGCCGAGCGCAATGCCCGCTCCAAGTCCATCGGTGAGGCTGCCCGTCGCGGTGAAGATGTTGGCCCGCTCAAGGCCGAGGTGACCAAGATCAATGACGAGCTGGAAACCAGCAAAGTCGAGCTGGATGCGCTGCTGACCGAGCTGAAAACCATTGCCGACGCCATCCCCAACCTGCCGAGCGAAACCACCCCGGTGGGTCGTGACGAGAACGACAACGTGGAAGTGCGCCGTTGGGGTACCCCGCGTCACTTCGACTTCCCGGTACGGGATCACATCGATCTGGGCGAAGCGGCCAAGGGCGTTGATTTCAAGAACGGCGTCAAGCTCTCCGGTTCCCGTTTCGTGGTGATGAAGGGCCAGATTGCCCGTCTGCACCGCGCCCTGGCCCAGTTCATGCTGGATCTGCACACTCTGCAGCACGGTTACACCGAGTGCTACGTGCCCTATCTGGTCAACCCGGACAGCCTGTACGGTACCGGCCAGCTGCCGAAGTTCTCCCAGGATCTGTTCAATACCGGTATTGACGGCGAAGGGGAAGAAGAGGGCAAGGTGCGCAAGTTCTCCCTGATCCCGACTTCCGAAGTACCGCTTACCAACATGGCGCGCGACGAGATCTTCGACGAGCAGGAGCTGCCGATCAAGATGACCGCTCACAGCCCCTGCTTCCGTTCCGAAGCGGGCTCTTACGGTCGCGATACCCGTGGCCTCATCCGTATGCACCAGTTCGACAAGGTCGAAATGGTGCAGCTGGTTCACCCGGAGAAATCCTGGGAAGCGCTTGAAGAGATGGTGGGTCACGCCGAGAAGGTGCTGCAACTGCTGGAGCTGCCATATCGCGTGATGGCGCTCTCTACCGGTGACATGGGCTTCTGCGCGGCCAAGACTTACGATCTGGAAGTGTGGCTGCCGGCCCAGAACACTTACCGCGAGATCTCTTCCGTCTCCAACTGCACCGACTTCCAGGCGCGCCGCATGCAGGCTCGCGTGCGTGTCGATGGCAAGCCGCAGCTCATTCACACCCTGAATGGCTCCGGTCTGGCGGTAGGCCGTACTCTGGTCGCCGTGATCGAGAACTACCAGCAGGCAGATGGCCGTATCGCCATCCCGGCTGCGCTGCAATCCTACATGGGCGGCCTGACCCACATCGGGTAAGCGCTCGTTGCAGACGACAACGCCATGGCCATGCCATGGCGTTGTGCATTCTGGCGCCGCTCAACCGTTTTTATCGTGAATAAATCTGCGTTTCCGGCGCCTCTTTGAACATGTAACACAATTTTATCAAGCATTGCGCAATCGTTTTTGTTAGACTGCGCCGCAATTTCGCAGGACATCTTTTTCTATGGTCTGGATTGATTACGCCATCATCGGCATCGTCGGTTTTTCTGCACTCATCAGCCTGGTGCGCGGCTTCGTCAAAGAGGCCATGTCTCTCGTCACCTGGTTCGTTGCCTTCTTTATTGCCAGCCACTTCTATCCTGATCTCGCCGCCTATTTTACCTCTTTCTCCGATGCGCTGGTGCGCAACGGTCTGGCCATCGCGGCCCTGTTCGTGGCAACCCTGATCCTGGGCAGCGTGGTGAACTACGTGGTGGGTCTGCTGGTGGACAAGACGGGGCTCTCCGGTACCGATCGGGTGCTTGGAGTCTGCTTCGGCGCAATTCGCGGGGTACTGATCGTCAGTGCCCTGCTTTTTTTCATGGATACCTTCACCAGCCTCTCCCAGAGCGACTGGTGGGCGGCATCCAAGCTGGTGCCGGAGTTCAAGCCGGTGATCCAGTGGTTTTTCGGGTTCATGCTGAACTCATCCAGTTTTCTTAAACAGGTATAGTGACTTCGAGGTAGCAAAGACATGTGTGGTATTGTCGGTATAGTTGGCACCACCCCCGTCAATCAGGCCCTCTACGACGCCTTGACGGTGTTGCAGCACAGGGGACAGGATGCCGCCGGGATCGTGACCATTGATAGTGGAAACTTCCGGCAACGCAAGGCCAATGGCCTGGTGAAGGACGTGTTTGAAGTGCGCCACATGCAGCGTTTGCAAGGGAACATCGGCATAGGTCATGTCAGATATCCCACCGCAGGTAGCTCAAGTGCCGCTGAAGCCCAACCTTTTTATGTGAACTCGCCCTACGGCATGGTGCTGGCCCATAACGGCAACCTCACCAACGCCAAGGAGCTCAAGGAGCAGCAGTTCAAGGTCGCCCGTCGCCACATCAACACCACTTCCGATTCGGAAGTGTTGCTGAACGTGCTGGCTCACGAGCTGGATCGCTGTGACAAGATGGCCCTGCGCCCCGAAGATATCTTCGCCGCGGTGCGCAGAACCCATCAGCAGATCCGCGGCGCTTATGCGGTGGTCTCGCTGGTGATTGGTCATGGTCTCATCGGCTTTCGTGATCCCAACGGCATTCGCCCGCTGATCCTCGGTCGTCGTCAGGACGAGCAGGGGCAGGTGGAGTACATGCTCGCCTCAGAGAGCGTGGCGCTCGACGCCATCGGTTTCGAGACGGTGAGGGATATTGCGCCGGGTGAAGCCATCTACATCACCGAGCAGGGCCAGCTCTTCTCCGAGCAGTGTGCGGAGAACCCGCAGATGAGCTCCTGCATCTTCGAATACGTCTACTTCGCCCGTCCCGATTCGTGCATCGACAAGGTCTCGGTCTACGCCGCCCGCCTCAACATGGGTCGCAAGCTGGGTCAGAAGATTGCCCGCGAGTGGGAAGATCTCGACGTCGATGTGGTTATCCCCATCCCCGAGACCTCCTGTGACGTGGCGCTGGAGATCGCTCACACCCTGGATCTGCCATACCGTCAGGGCTTCGTGAAGAACCGCTATATCGGCCGTACCTTCATCATGCCGGGCCAGACCCAGCGCAAGAAGTCGGTGCGTCGCAAGCTCAACGCCATCAGCTCCGAATTCAAGGGCAAGAAGGTGTTGCTGGTGGATGATTCCATCGTGCGTGGTACCACGTCCGAGCAGATCATCCAGATGGCCCGTGAAGCGGGGGCAGCCAAGGTCTACTTCGCCTCGGCGGCGCCGGAAATTCGTTTCCCCAACGTCTATGGCATCGACATGCCCACCGCCAACGAGCTGATCGCCCACGGTCGCGAAGTGGAAGAGGTGTGCAAGCTGATTGGCGCTGACGGTCTGATTTTCCAGGATCTGGAAGATCTGGAAGCCGCCGTGCGGGAGATCAACCCGGATCTGCGTCACTTCGAGACCTCGGTGTTCAATGGCCACTACGTCACCTCCGATGTGGACCAGTCCTATCTGGATCACCTCAACGCCCTGCGCAACGATGACACCAAAGCGGTGCGTGAATGGCAGGAAGGCACCAGCAATCTGGAAATTTTTAACGAAGGAAGTTAAACGTTTGCGGTTTTGCCGGATGGGATAGCGAGATGGGGGCCAGTGGCCCCCATTGTCGTTTCTACCTCGCACCGGCAGAAGGGGTAGGGGGTATCTGTTTGAAAAACATCCGTTTATCTTGCCGGATATGGGCATGGCCAGCGGGATCCGCTAGCATAGGCGGCAACATATATGATCTATACGCTTTTAAGAGACGAGAGTTCAGATGGATGATCTGCTAGCCCCAGTGCGCCAGTTTTTGCAGTGCGAGACCCCGGATGAGTGGGTAGAGATGGCGCGGGATCCGGCTCGTTTACCGACCCTGCTCATCGATCACGCCAACTGCGAGACCAAGGCTGCACTCACTGCCCACAGTCTGGTGCGCCGCTACTGCCTGCCCAAGGGCAAGCGCCATCTGCTGCCCAAGCTGGAGTTTTATCGCGAGCTGGATGCCATTCCGGAGAAGGCCGAGATCCTGGGCAAACGCAGCATGGGGGAGTCTGATCGCACCGTCTTTGCCGAGCTGGAACGCAATCCACTGCTGTTTCCCATGGTGCGGCTCATTCAGGAGGAGCTGCATCACTTCGAGCAGGTGCTGGAGATCATGCAGGCCCGCGGCATCGAATACGGGCCGGTGACGGCCTCTCGCTATGCCCGCCAGTTGATGCAGCATGTGCGCACCCATGAACCGGCCACCATCGTCGACAAGATGATCATCGGCGCCTACATCGAGGCCCGCTCGTGCGAGCGCTTTGCCAAGCTGGCGCCCCATCTGGACGAAGAGCTGAGTCGTTTCTACGTCTCTTTGCTGCGCTCCGAGGCGCGCCACTATCAGGATTATCTGAGCCTGGCCGAACAGTATGCAGGGGAGGATATCAGCGAGCGGGTGGCCTTCTTTGGCAAGCTCGAAGCCGAGCTAATCTGCTCACCGGATCCGCAGTTCCGGTTCCATAGCGGCCTGCCTGTCACATCTGACAGTTGTTGACGTACAGGGGGCAAACTACTATTGCCCTGTTCCTACTACGAGCGACAAGTAGTTACTTTTGAGCGCAATTCCCGGCCCTGAGCCGGGATCTTTTTTTCTGTCGTACCTCCTTCCTGCTTTTGGCGCTCTATGCTGAATCCCTGGCTATTTTTGCGTCTTCCCCTTGCGATGAAATCCTGTTCGAACAGCCGGTTATTGTGGTGATAAAGTGCTCATTCAGGTGGCTCACCCTTGTAGAAACGGGCGAAACCGTGTACTTTTTTGCCTTCGCAAGATTTGAATAACCAATCAATAGGAGCGTGTATGCGCATTGTTCTGTTGGGGGCTCCGGGCGCCGGCAAAGGTACCCAGGCTCAGTTCATCATGGAAAAACACGGTATTCCCCAGATCTCCACCGGCGACATGCTGCGTGCGGCGATCAAAGCGGGCACCGAGCTCGGTCTGAAAGCCAAAGCTGTGATGGACGCAGGTCAGCTGGTCTCTGACGACATTATCATCGGTCTGGTCAAAGAGCGCATCGCTCAGCCGGACTGCGCCAAAGGCTTCCTGTTGGACGGTTTCCCGCGCACCATTCCCCAGGCGCAAGCCATGAAGGACGCCGGTGTTGTGGTTGATTTCGTGCTGGAGTTCGATGTGCCGGACGAAGAGATCGTCAAGCGCATGAGCGGCCGTCGCGTTCACTCCGGCTCCGGCCGTACCTACCACGTGGTGTTCAACCCGCCGAAAGTGGAAGGCAAGGATGACGTGACCGGTGAAGATCTGGTGATCCGCGCCGACGACGAAGAGACCACAGTACGCAAGCGTCTGGATGTATATCATCAGCAGACCGCGCCGCTGATCGGTTTCTACGGCAAAGAGGCGGAAGCGGGCCACACCCGTTACGTCAAGATCGACGGCACTCAGCCGGTTGATCTGGTCAGCAAGCAGCTTGCCACCATTCTGGGCTGATCTTTGCTGCCGGCACTGTTTCCCGTGCCATCAGATAAATAGAGAAGGGCCCTGTCGGGCCCTTTTTGCATAATGACAGATAGACAGGAAGCCAACGTGACCACGAAAACCGGAATATTGCTGGTCAATCTGGGTACCCCAGCCGCACCGACCACCGCTGCCGTCAAAGCGTTCCTCAGCCAGTTCCTGCACGATCCCCGTGTGGTGGACCTGCCCCGTTACCTCTGGTGTCCGCTGCTCCACTTCATCATCTTGCCGACGCGCTCGCCCAAAGTGGCCAAGCTCTATCAGCAGGTGTGGACCGAGCAGGGCTCGCCGCTGATGGTGATAAGCAAGCAGCAGCGTGCTGCGCTGGAGCAGGAGCTCAAGCGGGAGGGGGTTGAGGTGCCGGTGGAGCTGGCGATGACCTATGGTTCCCCGTCAATGAATGATGGCTGGCAGGCGCTCAAGGCCAAAGGGGTCAACCGGGTGATCCTGTTGCCGCTCTATCCGCAATATTCGGTCAGTACCACCGCCTCGGTCTTCGATGCCTGGGGCAAGGCGATGAAGAGAGAACGCAATCTGCCGGTGGTGCGGCTCATTCGTGATTATCACGCCCATCCCGAATACATTCAGGCGCTGGCCATGAGTGTGCGCCGTCACTGGGAGCAGCACGGTCAGGGTGATCACCTGCTGATGTCGTTCCACGGTATTCCCGAGCGCTACGAGAACGAAGGGGACCCCTATGGTCACCAGTGTCGCCATACCGCCAGCTTGCTGGCCGAGGCGCTCGGGCTGGAGGCCGGGCAGTGGACGGCCAGCTTCCAGTCCCGCTTTGGCAAGGAGGAGTGGCTCAAGCCCTACACAGACGTGACCATTGCTGGCCTGCCGGCCGCCGGAGTCAAGCGGCTCGATGTAATTTGCCCCGCCTTTGCCGCCGACTGCCTCGAAACCCTTGAGGAAATTCAGGTACAGAACCGGGAGATCTTCATGGAGGCCGGTGGCGAGCGGTTTGAATATATTCCGGCCCTCAACAGCGATCAGGCCCACATCAGGATGATGGTCTCGCTCATCTGCCGCGAATTGGCATGAGTGACCGGCAGTCAGTCAAACAAGGAGTCGAGTCATGGTACATATCACGCTGATCTACGCAGGCCTGCTTGGGCTGCTGTTTCTGGGGCTCTCCTTCTGGGTGGTCAAACGCCGCGCCCAGTTCGGGGTGATGATAGGACAGGGGGAGGCCCCCGAGCTGCTGGCGGCGATCCGGGCCCACGGTAATTTTGCCGAGTATGTGCCGCTGACCCTGCTGCTGATGGCGCTGTGCGAGCTCTCCGGTGCCGGTGCGCTCTGGCTGCATGCCGGTGGCGCCATGCTACTGGTTGGCCGCCTCCTGCATGCCATCGGCATCCAGATCCCCAAAGCCCCCAATGTGCCCCGTTTTCTGGGCACCTTGCTGTTCTGGCTCGCCCTCGGCCTCTTCTCGCTGCAGGCTCTGTTGCAGGGCATGGCGGCCACCTGAAAACCGACGCTTTTGCATGCTATGGAACCACCCCGGGCAGGGTGGTTTTTTTATGGTGAAAAGGCAAACGTTTTTCCTTGCAAGCCTTGTCTATACTGACTCCATTATTTAAACAGGGCGACTTTTCGGGGCGGCGGATTGTGTTAAAATCCCGCCCCTCTTTCCCCCAGAGCACAGAACATTGCCATGAAATTTCCCGGTCAGCGCAAGTCCAAACACTACTTCCCTGTCGACAGACGCGATCCCCTGGTGCCGCAAAATCCCCTGTTAACCGAACTGGGCAAAGCCTACGTGGTCGGGATTGATCAGACCCTGGTTGATATTGAAGCCCATGTGGATGAAGACTTTCTGACCCGTTATGGTCTGAGCAAGGGGCACTCCGTTGTCATCAATGACGATGTAGCCGAACGGATTTATGACGAGCTCAAGGCCAACAACATGGTAGTGAGCGAGTTTGCCGGTGGCACCATTGGCAACACGGTACACAACTACTCGGTACTGGCCGACTCCCACTCCATCCTGCTGGGTGTGATGAGTCAGGATATTCGCATCGGCTGCTACGCCTACCGCTATCTGTGCAACACCTCTTCCCGCGTCAATCTGGACTATCTGCAGCCGGTGGATGGCCCCATCGGTCGTTGCTTCACCTTCATCACCGAGTGCGGCGAGCGCAGCTTCGGCATCAACGCCGGCAAGATGAACCAGCTGGATGTGCAGCACATCCCGGAGGATGTGATCAAAGGGGCATCTGCCCTGGTGATCACCGCCTATCTGGTGCGTGGTGACGATGGTGATCCGATGAAAGAGGCGGCCATGACCGCGGTGCGTTATGCCCGCGAGGCCGGTATTCCCGTGGTGCTGACCCTGGGCACCCGTTTCGTCATCGACGAAAACCCCCAGTGGTGGCGCGACTTCATTGCCGAGAACGTGACTGTGCTGGCGATGAACGAAGACGAAGGTGAAGCCCTGACCGGCATCGCAGATCCGCTCGGTGCGGCCGACAAGGCGCTCGATTGGGCCGACATGGTGCTCTGTACCGCAGGCCCCATCGGTCTTTACATGGCGAGCTACACCGACGAGGACTACAAGCGCGAGACCACTCATACCCTGTTGCCGGGCGTCATCCCCGAGTTCAACATGTATGAGTTCAGCCGTCCGATGGCCCGCGCCAAGTGCCGCAAACCGACCCGGATCTACTCCCACATCTCCCCGTACATGGGTGGCCCGGAGAAGATCAAGAACACCAACGGGGCAGGGGATGGCGCGCTTTCCGCCGTGCTGCACGACATGGTGGCCAACTCCTATCACCGGATGAATGTGCCCAACTCCGCCAAACACATCTCCGAGTTCCTGACTTACTCCTCACTGGCCCAGGTGTGCAAATACGCCAACCGCGTCAGCTACGAGGTGTTGGCCCAGAGCAGTCCCCGTCTCTCCCGCGGTTTGCCGGAGAAAGAGGACAGCCTGGAAGAGGTTTACTGGGAGCGTTGATCTCCTAATCTGCAAGGCGCCTCCATCGGGAGGCGTTTTTGCAGGCAAATGGGGGTTATCCCGGCTTTTTTCCCGGAATAACCCCAATATGCTTGAGTCCATGTCACTTTTGCGACACCATTTGGCCATCGTATTGTCGCCCGACAATGCCGCAGCACCCGAAAGAAAGAGAGAACCCCATGAGCATGCTTAACGACAACCTTGACGCCAATTTCCAACTGTTTATCGAACAAGTCCGCGAGTCGGGTCAGGTGTGGGGTCTGCGCTATGGGGAAGACTGGGTCGTCTGTCGCTCCGCCGAATTTGAAGATGCCGACGTGATGCCGCTCTGGTCTGCCGAAGAGGACGCTCGTCTGCACTGTGTTGACGAGTGGGCCGATTACGAGCCGGAAGTGATCGATCTGGAAGAGTTTCTCGATATCTGGATCAACGATCTGGATGAAGATGATGTACTGGTTGGCCCGAACTGGAACGCCGATCTGGAAGGTCAGGAGCTCGAACCCATCGAGCTGGCCAAGGCACTGGTTGAACTGGACGCCTGAAAGCGCCTCCATTGATGGCATGAACGCACAGGCCATCGGGACAAAGACCGGCATCCGCGAAGGTGCCGGTCTTTTTTATGGTCGAATGGCCCGATTGATGAGTTAAAAGCCGATTTGCCTTTGCACCTGTCAGGGGGATGGTCCATCATCAACCTTTTGCCAAGGGAGGAGCGCCATGTTTGTATTCGACGTAACGGGAGCTGCGGGTGAGAAGGCCAGCATTCGGGTGCAGGCGCTGGATTGGGCGCAAGCCGGACCAGTGACCTTCCAGTGCGATGATGATCAGCTGGCGGTCGTGCTCCTGAGCGGTTGTCGTTGCGATGCGGTGGGCTTTTTCAACCTGTTGGCGGGGTGCAAACCGCTCTATATCGAGCAGTGGCTCAGCTATCTGCAAGAGAGCGGTCGCATTGGCAAGTGGAGCCACCAGACCGAGAGTCCCGCCGATGGGGACTATCTGGCCAGAGCCGGTCTGGAGCACGATGAGCTCAATACCCTGCTTGGCCAGGTCTATCAGGTGGCGGGGTTCAATCGCCTGCAAATCAACCGTTACCTCAAAAATCGCCACAACCCCACCACGCTGGCGACCCGTTACGATCAGAAAGAGCTGGAGCGCTATCGCCAGCTCAATGACATCATTCTGACCCTGTTGAAGCTGAAGCATCCTCAGTAAAGAGCCCCAGCTGGCTGATATCCGGTCGCAGCGGTTGCGGCCGGGCGATCAGATAGCCCTGCAAGCCATCCACATACATCCCCTGCAGCAGCTGTTTCTGGCCAAGCTGTTCTACCCCCTCAGCAATCACCTGACATCCCATCCGATGTGATACATCGACGATCATCCGCACAAACTGCTGGTTGGTCTGATCCTGCTCCAGCCCGGTAATAAGGGCAGGATCCAGCTTGATGTAGTCGGGCTTGAGCTCGCGAAACAGGGTAAAGGAGCCGATCCCCTTGCCGAAATTGGCGATCGCCGAGCGGCTGCCGTTGCGGCGCAGCAGTTCAAATACCCGCTTGGCACCGGTCAGATTGCGTTCCAGATGCTCTTCATCCAGCTCGAACACCAGATTGGCGCTGGTATTGGGATCTTTGAGCAACTGGCGGTCAAGCCAGATCAGGAAGGCGCTGTTTTGCAGCAGGTTGGGGGAGAGATTGACTCCCCAGCGACTCTGATTGGCACCAAAAGCCCGGTATTGACGCATTATATGAACAATCACCAGTTGCTCCAGCCGCATCACCATATCGAGCCGCTGGGCCATGGCAAACAGGGTGTCGGTGGGCAGGGCGGTACCATCGCTGCCGCTGAAACGGGTGTAGATTTCGTTGTAGGCCAGCATGCTGCGGTGCAGGGGCTGGATTGGCTGATAGGTGAAGCTGAGTCGCTCCTGTGCCAGCACTTCAGTCAGCACCTCGCGCCAGTGATGCTGTCCCTGCAGATCGGAGACGTTGTCATCCTGCTGGATGGCCCAGCCATTGATGGTTTCGGTCTGGGCGCGTGCCAGCGCCAAATCCGCCCTGGCCAGCACGGCTTCGATTTTCTGGCCGCTGCTGAGCTTGGTCAACCCCGAGTAACCTGTGCTCTCCAGCTCGTGTTGAGCCTGATAGTGATCGAAAGCCACTTTCAAATCCTGCCCCAGCAGATGGGGGGGAATATTGGCCACCGGTTGCACCAGCACGGCGAAATCAGCCCCCGAAATGCGGTAGACCTGATTGCCCGGGAAGCGGCTTACCACCCGCTTGATGAGAGCGGCCATGTCCTTGATGTAGGCATCACCAGACTGGAAGCCGCGCTGGGCGTTGATCTTGCCAAGCTCGGTGGCGCGGATCAGCACCAGACTTGCGGTCTGGGTGTCCTGATCCCGCTGCAGCAACTCGGTCATGTCGCGGCGAAAGGCGTGGCGGTTGAGTAGTTGAGTCAGCTCGTCGGTGGTGGCCAGATTGCTCAGTTCGGTCAGCTGACGATGGGCACTCTGTTCGGCACTCTCGAACTGTTCCAGCAGCTGTTGCAGCACTTCCCGGGAGGCGGGCTCATCAAGCTGTGAGGGATCCCGGCTCCTGATGGCCTTGACCCAGGTGAGCTCCTGATGCTGGACCATGCCGTCCATGGTGCGCATGGCCAGCATTAACAACAGGATCATGCCGAGCAGTGTGGTGGCCAGAATAACTGTCAGAGTGAGCGGTGTGCTCTGAAGGGCCAACCAAACTGCTTGCAGGAGCAGCAGGGGTATGGTCACTATGGTGGCGATCATGAAGAGGGGGCGTCCAAGCTTGTGAACCATCTTTTTATCCTTGAAGTGGCTGCTTTATGAGGGAATTTTAACCAAGCTTGCGGTGCAAAGCATGCTATTCCTCGCAACTCGGTGAAAAGGGTCAATTGAAATCGGTTAAATGTGAGTGAAACCACTTTCACAGGTACCGAAACAGGCGAAGATGAGTTGAAAACAGATCAAACAAGGCAGAGGTAAATCATGTTGTTAGAGCCAGAAAATAGTGCCAAAGCACGACAATTGTTGAACCAGAGTATGGCACTGGTGCTGGCAGGTGGACGTGGCAGTCGCCTGAAGCAGTTGACTGACAACCGCGCCAAGCCTGCCGTCCATTTCGGTGGCAAATTCCGGATCATCGACTTTGTGCTCTCCAACTGTATCAACTCGGGGATCCGCCGCGTTGGTGTAGTCACCCAATACAAATCTCACAGTCTGCTGCGTCACCTGCAATCGGGCTGGTCCTTCCTGCGTTACCAGATGAACGAGTTCATCGACCTGCTTCCAGCCCAGCAACGGGTGGATGAGGTGCACTGGTATCGCGGCACCGCCGATGCCATCTATCAGAACGTCGATATCATTCGTGACTACGGCCCCAAATACCTGGTGGTGCTGGCTGGGGATCACATCTACAAGATGGATTATGCCGCCATGCTGCTCGACCATGTACGCCTCGGTGCCAAGGTGACGGTAGCCTGCATCGAAGTGCCGCGGGCAGAGGCATCCGCCTTCGGGATCATGGATATCGACGAGCAGCGCAAGATCCGCGCCTTCGTCGAAAAACCGGCCAATCCGCCTGCCATGCCGGGTTGCGAGGATCGCTCGCTGGCCTCCATGGGGATCTATATCTTCGAGGCGGAGTACCTCTACCAATTGCTGGAGGAGGATATTCACAATCAGGACTCCAAACACGACTTCGGAATGGATGTGATCCCCCGCATTGTGGAGGAGGGGATGGCCTTTGCGCACCCCTTCAACATGTCCTGTGTCGGGGCACGCGAGGGGCAAAAGCCCTACTGGCGTGACGTGGGTACACTGGACTCCTTCTGGGAAGCGAACATGGATCTCGCCTCCGTGCTGCCCGAGCTCGATATCTACGATCAGAACTGGCCTATCTGGACCAGCCAGACCCTGACGCCACCGGCCAAGTTTGTGCAGGATCGCAATGGCCAGCACGGCATGACCATCAACTCCATGTTCTCGGGCGGTACCATTGTCAGCGGATCGTTCGTGCTCAATTCGGTACTCTTTACCAATGTGCGGGTGCACTCCTTCTGCACCCTGGATCAAGCCATCATCTTCCCCGGGGTCGAGATTGGCGCCGGTTGCCGTCTGCGCCGGGTGGTGGTGGATAAAGGGTGTGTGCTGCCCGATGGACTGGTGGTGGGCGAGAATGCCGATGAGGATAGCCGCCGCTTCTACCGCTCCGAGCAGGGGATTGTGCTGGTGACCAAGGAGATGCTGGACAAGCTGGTTTGAGGAAAGCCCTTGAAACTGTGTCAGACGCTGTAATGCAAAGGGAGCCAAGTTGGCTCCCTTTTTCATGCTGGTGAATGGCGAGGATTATTCGCTAACCACCGCTTTGGCGGCCATCACCATGGCGGTGCCGTGCTTGCCACCGGCGGCGGTCACTTGCGGTACGCCATCTTCATCGGTATCGCTGCCGGCACCTTCGATGATGTTCTCGCCGGAGTCGCCGATCCACTCGGCCATCTGCATGCCACCATTGACGGTGCCACGGAACCAGCTGACGTACTGACTGGTCAGTTTGGCCAGCTCCAGCTCGGGCGCCTTCTCGGCACCTTCGTTGCGCAGGTTCAGCATGGCAGAGCGCAGGGCGCCAGAGATGGCCGCCTGGGTCCAGGGAGTGTATTCACCCTGTTTACCCGCCAGCCAGGTGCCCGCCTTGGCATTGAAGTAGGCCTTGTCGGCAGCGACAAACAGCTCGCGGGCGGCGGTGCGGTACTTGGCATCGGAGGTAGCGAGGAAGGCGGCCGTCAGACCGCGGATAGCGGCGAACTGCGCATCGATGGAGTAGCCGGCATCGAGCTTGCCACCCAGGGTGATGCCGTCATGCACCAGACCATTTTTGCCCTTGAGGTTGGCAAGGATGAAATCGGCCTGCTTGCGGATCAAGTCGAGCGCCTGTTGACCCTGCTTGGTCTTGAGGTTCAGCTCGCCATTGTCACCGGCGGCGTAACCGACCGGCAGCGCGTCCTGAGCGCGCTGGAAGATCTGCAGGGCGACCAGTGCGTAAGCGGCGTCAAAGGTGGTGACGTGCTTGCCCTGTTTGCCTGCCTGCCAGCTGTCGACCAGGGTGCCAGCCTTGGTATCAAAGTGCAGGGCAGCCAGGTTCTTGAAGGTGAGGTTGGAGAGATTGATCGCCAGCGAGAAGGCATCGCTGCCCGCGACCGCTTTGCCCAGGTCATTGGCCTTGTTGGCAGCCGGTGCGGCGGCAAACGGCGCGCCGTCAAACACGGCGTGGAAGGCCGGGTTCTGGTTGGTGTTGGCGCTGCGCTGATCGCTGAAGGCATAGAACTCGGAGAGCGGCCACAGCATCATCCAGGCATCGCGCAGTTGGGCGGAACCATCCACCACCTCCAGCTTGCCGATGGCACCGGCATCGTTGTTGCTGGTTTCGGTCACTTTCACCTGATGGGGGAAGTAAATCACGCCCTTGGCCGGATCGTACTGCGGGGTGATCTTGGCGCCCAGTTGCTTGCCATCGAAGCCGAGCTGGTTCTGCATGATGGCCAGCTTGTCGATGGATTGCTCGGTCAGCATCATGCCATTGAAGCCATCGGCGGCAGAGACGCCCAGCTTGTGCTTGCCATCCTGATCCATGGTGGCGGAGGCGGCTTCTACCTCTTCATCGGTCTCGGCCACATGCATGCCGCCGAGGAAGTCTTGCGACCACATTACCTCTTTGAGCAGGATGCCGCCCACCGCTGCGGGCACCAGCAGGTTGTCGCTGCCGCTCCAGCGCAGGGTGCTGTAGTCGCGGAAGTAGGCTGGCACCTGGGTCTTGACGGTTTTCTCGACACCTTTGGCTGTCTTGATGGTGATCTGGTCACCATTGACCGGGGTGACGTTCACTGCCTGGGCAAACTCCGGATTGGCGGAGGCGTAGGGCAGGGAGAGGGGATACATGCCCTGCGGCACTTCATCAGCCGGGAAGCCAACGGCGTCGGCCATGGCCAGCACCCGTTGTCCCAGAGAGGCCATGGTGCCACCACGGGCCAGGTTTTGCGGCCCGTTCACCAGATGCGGGCCCATGCCGGATTGGTAGTTGAGGGCGTACATCGCCTCTTCGGAGTATTCGTAGGATTCGATGCCGGCAGCGAAGTCGAACGGGGTCGGCTCATCGGCACGGTTGGCATCCAGCACATCCAGATCCAGCCCCAGCGCTTCGGCCAGCGGCTCACCGGAGAGCTCGAATTCGGTATAGGCCAGCATGTTGGCGGCGGTATTGAATGTCTTGTCTTCGACCTTGACGGCAGCGTGTGCGGCGCCGCTGATCAGTGCGCAGGCAATCGCCTGAACCAGTACGGTTTTTCTCATGTCCCTTCTCACCATTGGTTTTATTATTGACGCTTCTCATGACGAATCTAAATGAGAATGGTCTGCATTATGCTGTGTTGATGGGGACTTGAGAAGTAAAAAACCGCCCCATTCGGCTGCACGTTGAACCGGATGTGCGCTGTCGAAAAGGACGGTTATCTGTTTATTGCACTGAAAGTGCCAGTGTGGCGGGGATCAGAGCAGCTTGAACGGGATGACCAGACGGCCAGGCTCCACCTTGAGGGCTTCGACCTTCTCCTTGATCCTGGCTTCGTTCTTGCGGCTGCTGTCGAGGCGGTAGACCGGGGTCTGCGACAGGAACAGGGAGAGCGACTGATTGAAGGTGGGCAGCAGCGGGGTGAGGGCAGCCCCGATATCGGCCGGCTCGGTCTTGACCGAGACCAGCTCAAGGTCGCGCAGATAGATGGCGCCCTGATCGGCCACATAGTCTGGGCGGGCGCTCAGGGCAAAGCGGATCTTCATCTGCTGGCTGCCAAGGGGGCTGCTCACCTGCAGGTCGCCAGCGGCGTCCAGCTCGATGCGATCTGCTTGTTTGCGGCCGATACGGCTCTGCATCTCATCCAGACGGATCTTGCTCGACATGATGCCGGGGATCCCCAGCTGTTTTTCAAAAGAGACCTGATCTTTGAGGTACTGGTTGATTTCGGCCTCGCTGACGTTGTACTGGGTCAGGGAGCAGGCCCCCAGCAGCAGGGCGAGGGGGAGTAACAACAGCTGTTTCAACATGATGGATTCCGCTTGGGCAACTATGATGGCGCTATCTTACGCGATAACGGGCGTGGAATGAGAGCCTCATACCGTGGGAAATCACGGACTTGCTGCATTCCCGATTGTTTTTTGGCAACCGCTGGGTTCATCATCAACGGGTGAACAGAGTAGGGCCGATCAGTTGGCTGCGGGTGTGGGTCTACGCCTGAGCAGAGAGAGAACAGAGAGCGAGAAGAGCACAAAGAACAAGGAGATCGCAATGGTTCGGATGGGTAAGGTTGGCTGCAGGGCGCTGCTGTGGCTTGGCTGCATGATGGGACTCTGGAGCCCGTTGCTGTGGGCCGAGGTGAAGGTGATCCCGGTCTTCGAGGCGCAGGCGGCGGTGCAGACCCTCAAGGAGATCTATCCCCAGCTTGGGGTGAGTGCCATGGGTAATCAGCTGGTGCTGAGCGGGACGCCAGCCCAGTTGCAGGAAGCGGAGGCGACTCTGGCGCAAATCAACCAGCCACCGCAAAGCCTGCTTATCGAGTGGCGGGTGGAGGGGGCCGCCAGCGGTCAGCAACTGGGAGGCTCAATCAGTCGCGACGAGGCCAAGCGGCAGTGGTTGGTCGATGGCAACGCCCAGCAGTACCAGCGCAGCCAGAACGACAGCTGGCAGGTGCGGGGGCTGTCGGGTCGTCCCGTGCTGCTGCAGATGGGCTCCTATCAGCCGGTCACCTTCTATCAGTGGAACGGGGGCGCCGTGGTGGGGATGATGCCGCTGGTGAACGGCCTCTATGCCACGGCCACCTTGATTGGCGATCGGGTGCAGATTGCGCTGAGCAGCGAACAGGCGAGGCTGGATCAGGGCACCATCAATCGCGGGCAGAGTGCCACCGAGGTCAGTGGAGCCCCGGGCCAGTGGCTGACGGTGGGGGAGCTCTCAACCAGCTCGGCAGATCAGGGGAGCAGCCTCGGCACCCAGCTACAGGGAGGGCGAGGCAGCCAGAGCGAGCGCCAGACCCTGCAGATCCGGGTCACCCACCAATAAGCAATGTAGTGGTCTAATCATCCCGGACACCATTTTAGGTGGTACAGTCGCCACCATGACCTGAGGTGTTCAATGACAAGATTACGTCGCTCATTTACTGCCGAATTCAAACTCGAAGCCGCATCCCTGGTGCTCGACCAGGGATATTCTGTCCCTGAAGCCAGCTGTTCACTGGATGTCGGTGAAACCGTACTGCGTCGTTGGGTTCAGCAGCTTCAATCCTAACGAATTGGCACTACCCCAATCAGCAAAGCGCTGACTCCGGAGCTGCAGAAAATCCAGGAGCTGGAAGCCCCATCACTCTGGTCTGCCGCGCTTTCGATGTTCCCACCTCCTGCTTTTACGACTATCTGACTCGCAGGCGGACGATTAACCGTGAGCGTATGCAGCAGCGCTCTGAGTTGCGCAGGTTGTTCAAAGAAAGCCGGAACTCAGCGGGCAGCCGCGCCTTGATGTCGATGATGCGAGAGTTGGGGTATCAGATTGGCCGATTCAAAGTACGTAACCTGATGAAGGAAGCCGGGCTGGTATCCAAACAGCCGGGCGCACACCGCTATAAGGTGGCACAGTCTGAACGACCGGATATCCCCAATCTGCTGGCCCGTGAATTTGATGTCCAGCAACCCAATCAGGTGTGGTGTGGCGATATCACCTACGTCTGGGCAGGTGGTCGTTGGCATTACCTGGCAGCGGTTCTTGACCTGCACACCCGGCGGGTCGTGGGCTGGGCGATGTCAGATAAACCAGATGCAGAGCTAGCCATCAAAGCACTGGAGATGGCCTATCAGCAGCGGGGTTGCCCATCCGGTGTGCTATTTCACTCTGACCAGGGCAGCCAATATGGCAGCCGGGCATTTCGGCAACGAGTGTGGCGCTATCGCATGACCCAGAGTATGAGTCGTCGTGGTAACTGCTGGGATAACGCCCCGATGGAGCGACTGTTCAGGAGCCTGAAGTCAGAGTGGCTCCCGGCTATGGGATATATGAGCTTGCGAGAAGCGAAACGAGATATCAGTTATTACCTGATGGATTACTTACTACAACTGGCGGCGTCCACATTGCCACAATGACGGGATACCGCCAGCAAAAGCCGAAGTACGGCCTAACCAAGTGTCCGGATTTAGTTGACCACTACATTATGACCTGAATTGAGGCTATTGGCAGCGACGTGTCGTCAAGTCACCAAGCTTTCACTATCACCTATTGCAGTACCGGCACAGCTGGTGCTGCAAGTCGTGAAGGTCTATCCCGGTAGCATGGGGGGCTACCAGTTTGGTTCATAACTCCAGCTCGATTATGGGGATCTCCCAACGTTCGCTGCGCATCTTGGGTTGATACTCTTCTTTCTCCTGTTCTTTACGTCGTTCCACCAGAGCAATCACTCGGGCTTCACGGATGCTATTCATGTCGAATTTCCAGGTCTCTTCGCCGAGCAGGGAGAGGCGAGCTATTTCGTGATTCTGGTGATACACATGAAGCTTGTTGTTTTTATCGGGAGCGATACGCACGGCATCGCCAACCTTTATCTGACTGAGCAGGCGGTGGATACGATGAGTCTCGCTACTGCGTCCGGCATAGCCCAACACCAGTTGCGACATACCCATCATGGCAAAACGACGTTGTCTGTCCGGTCGGGTTGCGTAAGGTCTCTGCACGTAGCAGTGGGAGGCGATCAGTGGAATATGGGGATTACGTTGATCGTGGCGAGCCATGAGAACCAGCCTTTCGATAGCACGTGTCATCCCCACATAGAAGAGGCGCCGCTCTTCTTCCAGGTTACTGGTCGATAGCTCCGCCGCGCGTTGCCAGCCGCCGTCGAGAAGTATCACATGGCGATACTCCTCCCCCTTAACCCCATGTACCGTACTTAACAATACCCCTTTACCGAAGCGGATCTGGCGCTTTTGCTCGCTCAAATACTCGTAGAGGAACATCAGGAAGTGGTGGGCAGAAAGAGCGTGCTCTCCCTGGCTGGCTTGCCATTGAGCAATCAGATTGTGCAGTAGCTCCTCCCAACGGTTGGCCAGTGAGAGTGGAGGGAGAGGTGCTGCAAGTTGCTCCGCTGTCAGCAGGGCATGACCTTGCTGTTGTAGCCAATTCTGGTAGCGCAAGATTTCACGGCAGCGATGCACAGGAAAACCGTTCTCTTTATCCAGAGTAAAACGACAGGGAATATCGGCATCTGCCAGCGCCGAGCGAACCCAGGCCAGTTCCTCCTTCTCCAGCCCATTACGGGCCAGCACGGCGATAGATTCCAGCGGGCAAGTGGGAGTCTTCTCACGGATAAGCGCGATATGTCTCACAACCTCGGCTGCCTGTTGCGCCACATCCTGGCACTGCTGGATGATGACACGGCCCTGTGCTGCCTCCAGTCCCTCCCAGTGCCCCCCGGCCACTTCCATCTTGCGCCTGTCGTCGATCTTGATGGGATGTGTACGCTTCATGCGATCCTGATTGTGCTCAATCACGCGGTTGGAGGTCTCGATGATGTGGGTGGTGGAACGATAGTTCCAGGTCAGGAAGTGAGTCTGGGCATTGTAGTCGTGCTCAAAGCGGCGAATAAAGCTGACGTTCGCGTCGCGAAAGGCGTAGATCGATTGGTCATCATCACCCACAGCCATCAGATGCAGTCGGGCCTCCTCATCCTCTTCGCTTTTGCCCACCAGTGCCGCGATAAGCTGGTACTGTTGTTCATCAATGTCCTGATACTCGTCGACGAGCAGAAATTGCAATCCACCGAGCAGCTTTTCCCGCTGCTCTTCCAATTCGAGACCGAGCTGGTTCTGCTCCCCCCGGAGCAGCTTGATTGCGTCATCAATGATGGTGGTAAAGTCGATATCGTCGGATATCCGGTTTTGCACCGCATTGCCTGTCAGACTCATTGCGAGACCGTGAAAGGTGAATACCGAGACCCGTGCTCCGTCACGCCCCAGCAACTCGGTCAGGCGTCGGCGCAGGGACATCGCCGCATTATGGTTGTAACAGAGCAACATGATCCGCGATGGGGAGATTTGCTTGACCCGCATCAGGTAGGCGCAGCGGTGGATAATCACCTTGCTCTTGCCTGACCCCGGGCCTGCCAGTACCAGCAAGTTTTGCTCGGGCGGTGCCTGAACGATCTGCTCCTGGGCTCGGTTGTGAAGATCTTCGACAATGCGCTTCCAGGAGTGTTCGCTGGTCGCCAGCTCCAGGATTTTGTTGCGCCCTTTGAAGTAGTGACCGAGGAACTTGTCAGCTTCCATGGAAAAGTAGTCTGTCACCAGCTTTTTGGCTTTCTTGAAGTGCTCCAGGCTGATGCGGGCGTATTCATTCATCACATGGATCTGAATCACCTTCTGGCGATAGTGATGCTCAAGCGGCTGATAGTCTGCCTTGTTGTATTGTTGCTGCCGCTCAGCGGTCAGCGTGAGGGTCATAGCGCTTCGGAACACGGCAAGACCATTTTGCAGCACGATGGCGTGTTGCTCATGCAGGTAGAGCAGTGCCCGCTCTGCCCCTTTGAGCAACCACTCCTGCTGGCTGCTTGCCTCCCGCTTGTTCATTAGCTGAGCCACATCCATGTCTTCTCGCAGGTATTTGACCAGTTGTTCCAGGGCAAATGACAGCATCACTTGGCGCTGGACACTCTCTTCGCTGCTTGCCAACAGGGTGTAGAGAAAATCGAGGGTGGCGCCAGTGACGCGATGGCGTTGCTCAATTGTCTGCTCAATCTGGGACCAGGTTCGGTTGAAGGTGAGTTGGTAAAGATCCCGAGAGAGATATTTGACATCAATGGAGCCTTTCTCGCCCCCCGAGCGACCATCCTGGGCCCAGCTGGTCAGCAAATTGCGCAGCAAGCCAGGGTTACACCGCTCATGCCCCAGATCTTTGATGGCCTGATTGACCAGTCGAATGTTAAAGATCAGCCCTTGCCCTGTATCAGGTTCGGGTTCTGTTTCACGCAAGGTGTCCAGCATCGCCTTTTCAATGCTGTGTACTTGCCCGCAGAGCACCTTGGCATTGTCTCTTCCTTTGGGGCGAAGCCAGGTAGTCAGTAACATCCCCTGAGAGAGCAGACCGACATCCGCCATCTGGGTGAGTACCCGCATCACTTCACTGGCCTGAACTCCACTTCCGTGATCGGCCATGTATTGGCCTGCCTCTTCGGCAATGGCATCGGCACTGAGACCATCATCATCGGCAGCACTCATCAGCGCCTGGATAACCGCTTGCCAGATGGCTTTGGCCTTGGGAGCGAGTTTTAGACTGTCTACCCTTTTCATTGCCTCTTCTGTGGAAGCAAACAGAGGGCGCCCCTGAAAAACCTGAGTGATGTTGTCGCTGCGCTCCAGATAGCCAGCGCGCTCGAGCCAGGCGATCGCTGTCTTGACCTTGGTATCCGCATTGGTGTCATCGGCAGCAAAGCTGGTTTCCACCTCAGGCTGGTTGATGAGCTCTGCACTGGTTGCGACCAGTGGCGGGTTGTTCTCCTGCTTGCCGCCTTTGCTGGCCCTGAGCCGTATTCCGCGCAGAATCTGCTTGATATCGCGCAGGCTGACTTCACTCATTGCCTCGAGCTGGAACTGTTTCTCGATATCCTGTTCATCAAACAGCAGTACGCAGTGGGCTTGTGCTGTATCGCGTCCCGCTCGTCCCGCTTCCTGTAGATAGTTTTCGAGGGAGCCGGGGATATCGGCATGGATCACCAAACGCACATCATCCTTGTCGATCCCCATCCCGAAGGCGTTGGTCGCGCAGATGACCCGGATCTCGCCATTGATAAATTGTTCGAGAGTCGCTTTTTTCTGGGCACTGTCCATTCGGGCGTAAAAGCGCGAGATCGGGAGGGATTGTTGCTGACCGAGGAAATCGGCCAGCTCGTCCACGCTGCGCTTGGTTGCGCAGTAGATAACGCAGGAACCGGGCTTTTCCTCACCGAAGAACTGCTCGAGCAGGTTAAGGATATGGCCCTGTTTATTGAGACCGGGACACTCAACGACGGCATATTCGAGGTTGGTACGTTCAACCCCGCCTTCCAGTCTGAGAAGAGGTCTGGGCTGTTTGTCGAGAAACTGGGCGCAAATATCCTCAATCACATCCGGTTTGGCGGTCGCGGTATAGCAGAAGACAGGAGGCATGGGGACCTGCTGTTCCTTGGCAATGGTGGCGATGGCCTTGGCACAGTAGAGATAGTCAGGGCGAAAATCATGCCCCCATTTCGACAGGCAGTGCGCTTCGTCAAATACCCAGCCACCGATCTGACGTTGTCGTATTGCTTGTTTGACTGTGCGGTTGCGCAACTGCTCGGGGGAGATATAGAGCAAGGCGATATCCCCCATACGGATCTGTTCAAGAATCGCGCCTCGCTCTGGTAGCGTCAGCAGCCCCGAGATAGCGGCAACCCCTTCAATACCGGCCTTGTGTTTAAGGTTGTCCACCTGATCCTTCATCAGTGCCTGCAGGGGGGATATCACGACCGTGAGAGCACCGCTTCGCTGGTTACGCACCAGTGCCGGGAGCTGGTAGCAGAGCGACTTACCGCCGCTGGTTGGGAGTATGCCGAGCAATGCGACGCCAGCCATGGCTTCCTCGATCAAGGTCTTCTGCAATGGTGTCCCATCAGGCAGGTTGCGAAAGTTGTCGAGCTCGAAGATTCGCTGCAGATGGCGGCGTGCATCGTGGTTCTCCTGACAATAGCTGCAGTCAGCATGACCGCAGTGACGCTCACGAATTGTGTGAATGATTTCTGCGGTCTGGGGGAAGCGGCGCCAAATCCAGGGGGGCAACACGGAGTTCCCGCCGGACACGGGCAACCAGGCGCAGGCATAAGCCAATGGTAACAACAGCATGGGTTGACGCAGGGCATCACCAATCACCCGGTTGAGCTGATTGGGGCACGCTTTCTCATGGGCAATGCTCTTGATGAGAGTGGGTAGCTCCGAGACCCGCACTGGCGGGCGGCCTGTCAGTCTGGCAAACACCAGTGACAGACCCTGAGTGTTAAATTGCGCCATGACTCCCTGGTCGAACAGATATTGATAAAGCTGCAATTGGGACAGGGGTAAGGCTTGCAGGGCTATCAACTGTTCCGAGAAGATCTGCAATGCGAGCCTTGCATCCGCGACCGGATCATTGAGGGTATCCCGAACCAGTTTGTAATCCTTGACCAAGCGGTGATAGGGGTTTTTGGGAAAGGCAAGGGGAGATAGATAGAGGGTATCTATTACCGGCTTTTCGAGAAGCAACTGGGGACGTACAGCCTGTTTGGCCAACCAGGGGAGATCAAAATCGAGAATATTATGGCCAAGGATTACCTCAGCCCCCTGTGCCAGAGCATTTAACGCCTTGAGGGAGAGATCCTGCGGGCCTTTGAGATTGAGCTCACGATCAGCCAGGAGTGCACCCAGATGGCGCAGCTTTTCATCCCTGGTCAGCTCAAGGTCAAAAGAAAGAATCTTGTCATCCCCAAACAGGGCCACGACATCAGCTGGGTTCATCAATAGCCATCTCCATCTGGCGTTGACCTATCATGGCGATAATAAGTGCCAACAGATCAGTGAGTTGGACGAATATTACCCGAAATGTTGAGCGGTGGCATCATTCAGAGCCCTCTGGCCGCGCTTCTTTTGGCTGGCATCCCGTTTTTGTAAATGCCTCTGCCCCCTTAATCGTTCATGTCTGTAAAGTGTCGTCCTTGTCATAGTCAACCCACTGATCTTGTGAGACTATTTCCCTTTATTTTCCGATTGGAACGCATTGTGTCCCTCGACTACTACCAGCGCCACGCCACCGAATTGGCGGCCCGTTACCAACAAGTATCTTCGCGCACTGTTCATTGCGACTGGCTCACTCTGCTGGAGCCTTGGCTCGTGGCGGCGCCGCGCCGGTTGCTCGATGTAGGGGCTGGCAGTGGTCGGGATGCCGCGTTTTTGGCCGGGCTCCATCAGGGCCACAGTGTGGTCGCTGTCGAACCCAGTCAGGCACTCGCTTCGCTGGGACAGTGCCGTACCCGGGATGTTGCAGTGGATTGGGTCAATGACGCTATGCCGGCTCTCTCTCGCGTGACCGGTACTTTTGATCTGATTTTGCTCAGTGCTGTCTGGATGCATCTACCCCCGGAGTCTCGTCCCTTGGCGCTGGCACGTCTTCATGAGCTGCTCTCACCAGATGGTTATCTGGTACTGAGTCTTCGTCTGGTTATCTCGGAGCAGGAGATGCGGGAGCGAGCCATGTATCCGGTAGCTGTCGATGAGGTGGAGCGGCTTGCATTGGAGGAGGGGATGACACTGCTCCATGTGTCAGAACCACAGGAGGATGCCTTGGCGCGTAGCGGCTTGAGTTGGCAGAGTCTGATCCTTGGGGGTGAACATGCACGCCTCCCCTGAGCAACAACTCGCTTTTATTGCCTATCTGCAACGCATCTTTACCGAAGGCGATTTTGTGGCCACTTACAAGTGCGCCTTGCTCCACGGGATTGCAGATATCGCGATTGAGCGCAGTACCGAGACCCATGATCTGACCGCGGCGCGCACTATTACGCTGGACGAACTGGCCACCAAGTTTGTGGAGCTTTATTGGCAGCACAGTCTGCCCTACTCGGCGACGGGAGAAACGGCTACCTTGCTCAAACAGAGCAGCGGTCGTCAGGCCATCATGCTAACGGAGTTGTCCCGGCTGCGTGCAGAGGGGGTCCGCTCGGTAACTGCACTGCGTCGGCACGACGCCTGGCGGCCTCTTCTTGCCCGAGTTCGGCGCATCCTTGTTGAGGGGCCCTTGTGGCGTCTGCAGATCCTGGGTGGGCGAGAGGAGTGCCACCTCTATCCTCATCAAAGGGGCGCGGATCATATCTGCCTGAACCCCGGAATTCTCTACTGTCTCCACCGCTTTTACGATCTGGTGGTCTCCCTCTCCCGACAGCATTGGTTGCAGCTTATCTGCGACATCAAGGGGAATCAGCCACTGATTGGCCCAAGTGTAGGGCTGGAGAATTTTCTATTTGGTTCAAGCCGTCAGGCGCTGGTACGGGTGGGGGAGGTTTTGAGGGACTTGCAGGGGGGAACCTGTTTTTACTGTAACAAGGCGATACACGGGAGTGGTGAGGTAGACCATTTCATCCCCTGGCGTCGTTATCCAATCGATTTGGGCCACAACTTCGTACTGGCACACGCCAACTGTAACCGGAGCAAACGGGATTTTCTCGCCGCTCCCGAGCACAGGGATGCCTGGTACGAGCAGAATATCCTGACCCATGGGGCGTACCTCACGGACGAGCTGTCCCCTCTGGTGAGCATCGACGCCGAGCGTTCTACCGCAATCGCCACTTGGGCCTATCAGCAAGCACTCCGTGAGCATGCTCGGTTGTGGCGTGGTATTGACCTGTTTGTGGACGTGACAGCCCCCAGTGTGGGGATGAGTAATCTAGGCTTCTCTAGACTCTTCTGAGGCAGATACGAAAAAGCCCAGCCAAAAGGCTGGGCTTTAGAATTTGGCTCCCTCGACATCATCTGAAATTGCAATGCAACTAATTGTAATTCAACTGTATTTGTGGTTATGAAATTGATTGTTGGTACTGTGCTTGGTACCAACTTTTTAGGTACTTTTCAGGAATCAAATCAGTCCCCAAATAGGTTTCCCGCAAGTTTCAGGCTGCTCATTCTTGTGTCACGGTGTCATTCTGTCACATCCTTCAAGTAAATCGCCTTCGAAGTGTAGGCTACGTTGCATATTACTGGTTAAGTTGTTGATTATTAAGGGTGGTGTTTTGGGGTGGTTGAGCTGCTGGCATTTGGGGGCGTGATGCGAGTGACACCGGTCGCGAATGAGAGGGCGTCAGAGTGTCATGTGGTGACAAATGTCCCTTGTTGCATGCCATATCCTCCCCCTGGCCTGACGCTGCTCAGTGCCCCAGAGTGCTTGCTGGCCAAGTGATATGGGGGCGTCATTGCCCCTTTTGTTCATAGATTGCGCTATGGGCCTTGGAGGCGCTCTGGGCAAACAGGGGCGGCCAGCTTTGCTGACAAGGGAGGGGGGGTAGATGATGAAAACTAACCGGATGTTAGGGCGGCGTGGCATACTGACCAGCTATCGAGCAAATCAGGTAAGCAAACGAGCTGGAGTGCTGTCTGTATTGAGGCTGGAGTTGACGAAGCCAGCTTGGCCTTCAAACGATGGTCAAGCTGGCCGTTTATTGTGATGCAGATGGGAAGGTGAGTCTTTACAGACTCAACTGCCTATTACCATAATTTGTCAGCGAGCATGGTAGGCATCAAAGATTCTTTTTGCATCAAGCTTGGCCTGTTCATCGAGTGCTGGACTCAAGGCTCTGAGAGCGGAACGTCCTTGCCGATTATTCCAATCGGGAAAGAGGTACGACGCCTGTTCTTCTGTATCGCATTTTAGGAGCAGATAGTCGTGGTATTTATGCTCAATCTTCGGCTCGCGACTGCACCACCCATTATCTGAAAACAAGCGAGAGAAGTAGGTATTCACGGTAGCTCTATACAGGAGATCGTGTTGGTAGCAGCTTGATACAAGCTTGTGCTTGATACCGTTATGTTTGGTGGCAGCCAGCCATGCCTGAACTGCGTCATCATGGTAGCTGGACTCCATCAGCATCGGTGCAATCAACGTAAGATTCCTACCACTGATGTACTTGAGGTTTACGCCTTGATCGTCGTGCCTAATCCAATCTGCCAGTAAATCTTCGGCATCTTCATCGTCAAGTGCAATGGCATCGAGCAGCAAATCTATGTGCATGCCTTTTCGCCATCTAGCGTATGCCTCGGACTTTGCAATTTGCAGCTGTTCGCCGTGCAGCTCAGCACCACCAAGGTACAACCGGTAAGCCTCATCACGACGTTCCAGCGTAGCAAAATCCAGGTATGCTTCGGGTTCTTGTAACGGGACAGACAAATGGTCAGACAAGGCCACGAGAAGAGCGGGGATGTGCTCTCTCTCAGCTATGCGTCTGACCTGCTTGACCAGACTGTCAACGACCTCGTAATTTTCCCCATTGGGGTGGTCGATGAGGGGGGCCAAGCGTGCTAATTGGTGCAGAGCATAAGCCGGTATATAAGACGGTCTATAAGGTGGATTTTCGTCTTTGTTGACCTCATCTTCTTCGAGGAGGGTCAGCACATGGACTCGATGCTGGCGCATGATGTCAACGATAATGTGGGCTGGTATCTCTTGGCCAAGAATGTCTTTGGCTCGCTCCTGGACACGCTCGATATTGGTAGACATGGGTGTCTCTTGAACGTCGGCATCAACCAGCACGATCGACCTGTATGTCAGCGCGGCATACGAGCCAAAACCCAGAGCTGCAGCTAGCAACTCCAGCGTTTGTTGATGAGTGGTGGTGGTACCAGAAAGGAGTTGCAGAGCTCTGCGTGCTTCACGAGCGAGATTGGATAGGTTCATAGTTGCATCCTCGAACCTTGGGTTTTCATGCCGCACGTTTAACCATCCAAGGTCATGATATCAACTACGAGAAGGTTAAGAATCATCAGGCCTGTTTCGACTCGTGCGAAGGTCATGCTGGCGAAGCAAGAATACCCTACAACAGACGGTATGATTTTCGCAAATCCATTTTTTGGGGCATCGTGAGGGCTACTGTGGGTACCATTATCTTCACTGCGAGGAAATGTCAAATATTAAAAGTTAACTTTATCAATATCTTGAGTGTAGATCCCATGTTCGACTTGTCTTTCTTTTTTCAGGGCGGTATCACAGCCATTAGGCTTAACCCAAGATGCCGGATACTCCTGCTACCCAAGACGTCCAAGTGAAAATAATTGTTATTACCAATGTCTTTGGCTGAAATAGGCGCGATTGCCCAAATCGATGCAGCTTGAATGGAACCGTGGTGATCTGATCACCACCATCCTCTTCAAGTTTGCCTCATGGGCTCGTCGCTTCACTCCATCACCAACTGGCCTGAATACAACAGGTCTCTGATTAACCGTGGCTCACTCACCTTCTGGGTTGATGTCTAGGTCATGAGCAACTGGTTTCACCACGATCATCATGGGCGACGGGGCGCAGCCAACTCTACACTGACCAGACCATCAGCACCTTCCTGATACCCAAGGGGATTTTCAACCTCACTCTGACTCTGCGAGCAACCCTGGGACTACTCGACTCTCTGTTTCAGTTGATGAATATGCCGTTGTGCACATCGGACTATAGCTGTGTCAGCAAGCGAGCATGCACGGTGAGGGCGAGTGGAAGGTCAGAAAACACGACTCGGAGAAGCGGCGAGTCTGGCGCAAGTTGCATCTGGTGGTAGACCCGGTGACCCACGATATCGTGGCGGCGGAAGCCTCGTTGTAAAATATGCATGATGCCGTGGTGATGCCGACTCTGCTCAATCCACTGCGGCGCAAGCTAGGACGTGTTTATGCGGATGGTACTATGACAGCGAAGCCAGCCATAAGCTGATAGCGCGCAAAGGAGCGAAGCCTGTATCCAGCCTCGCAAGAACGCGGGGTTATGGGAAAAGGGACATCCAAGAAATGAGGCGGAGCTGGTGATGCGCAAGGACTGACTGGCGTACTGGAAGAAGATGTTGGGGTATCACCGTTGCTCACTGGCAGAGACAGCGATGTATCGGTTCAAGCAGTTGATGACAGGCAAAATTAGTCTCCGAACATACAATGGTCAGGTATCGGAAGTAATGGTGTATGTTGGTGTAATCAACAAACTGTACACCTTGGGTCTGCCTGTCAGGAAACCACGAGTGTAACGGTCACTTGTGGCGGTGAATGTCATGACTTGCTGGCTGATTTGGTCAACAACACCATTGAACACACGAGTTTTACACGCTCACAGTTGGAACCTGCAGACAGCTGTGTGAAACTAACAGACCTATCTATTGACCACACAGATCCCCTATTCATGACAGCCAAAGCCGACTCTTTGCGACAAAAAGTTAATGCCATCCTTACAGGGAAAAAATTACACGATCATCAACGTATCGCAGCACAAAAAACATTCGATGCACTGAGTGGTAATGTCCGAGCGGTTATCACTGCTGCAGAGATGCAAGCTGGTAAGTCTGGTGTGGCACTCGCTCTTTGTTGTTTGCAGCGTCTGTCACTGAGTGATAAAGAGATCTGCGACCGATCCAAGCTCAAAGACACTCTATATTTGATAACCATGCCTGACGTTGCCTTGTTAGAGCAGGCTGAAAAAGATCTGGCGGATGCCAAAAATGTGGTTGTTAGTAACTTTATTCGATTCGACCAAGATTTAGAGCGAACTTTTAAAGGTAATCCGCCCAAACTGATCCTGATCGACGAGTGTCACTATGGCTCAAATGCAGCAGCTATTCGGTACTGCAAGGTTTTTGATTACCTCGAAAAAGAGAATAAAGATTGCAAAGTAGTGTTTATCTCTGCGACGCCATTTGGGGCTCTCTATGCGGCAGAGACTGAATATGATGTTGCCAAGCACGAAGAAGAAATAGCAAAACATAATCACAGAGAAAAAGAGGCTATCGAAGCTGCAGAAGCAGCCGAAGAGGCCGCTCGCAACTCAATTTTACGGCGTGATTTTAATACCAAATTGGTATTCCATCGCACCAGTAACGAGTACTACGGTGTTCGGGAAATGCTGCGGTCCAATAAAGTCACTGGATTGGATTCCGACTCGAGAAATATCCTGGATGACTCGCCAGCCAAAGAGAAACTACTAAGCTTACTCGAGCAACATGAAGGTGCTGGATGGGTATTGGTCAGAGTCCCTCCTGGTGCTGCAATGGAGGCAAAAAATGGTTTTATTCAAGCTGGATTTGCAGATCAGAATGTTCATATTCTTGGCAAAGATCTCCGTGGTGTCCCAGAAGACCAATTAACTACCATTGAGCGATTTAAAAAAGAGTTCGATGAGTGCATCGACTTTGACGAAAAGCTCATTGCTATTACTGTAGCGGGCTGCCGCGCAGGGATTAATTTTGGTCAAGATATGAAACAGCGGCTCATTGCCACCTGGGACAGTACAGTAACCAGTGTCGCAGCAGTGGTACAAGCTAACATTGGCAGAGCCTGTGGGTACCATGACAATCGAGAAGCACATCACTTCACAAGCCTTAATGCGGCACAAGCCTATGGGGCAATCCTGGATTACCTTGATAAAAATACCAGTGAACACGCCGCCTCTGATTTTGATGGTCTCAAAGAATTTTTTGAAGATGTATGCCAAGAGTTTAATGTCAATGGTTTGGATGTCGGATTAACCGTCAAAAACAAGCGGCGTCGACCCATAGGTGATGTTGAAACATACATGACCGATAGCTACGTTGCCGTGCCAGCGAAGCTGCTTGATCCTGATTACGACTTCACACTGCATACCGAGGATAAATTAATCCTGCAGGCCATAGCATTGCTACGTGAAGAGCTACTCAGAGATTCTGGTCCTTCGGTAAAGTCTTCTCGTGCCATGCGTGGTGCCAAGAAAAATTGGGTAAAAGCTCATTGGGTCAATGGCGACTCCTATGATAACAAGGAAAAAGCACGTAAAGAGGGTACGATGAAAGAACGGACCCTAAATTTTACGCAAAAAGTTGCTCAGCAAGAGCCTATAGAATTCAATACTATTGTCATGCCTGGCTCTGGTGAATACACAGAGCAAAAGCTCGTCACCGCAACCATTTTCAGTATTTATAACATGTCCCGACGCAATAATGTCAACAAATGGGTCATGACTGAAGATGATGTTCACGAAATGTGTGATCATTTTGGTATAGAACACGATGACACCATGTTCGTACTCTATAAGCGTGGGGAATATAATGCCGAGGTAAGCCGTATGAAAGCTGCCGCCAATGAACTGCCAGAAAATGAAACAATCATCCATGATGAATCGCAATTTTCTGAGCAACAGCGCAACGTTTCAGTGAGTTAAACAATCACATGAACAATCAGGTAACACGGCATAGAGAAAAAGTTGCGTCAGTACTATCTGGTAATACCTTCTCACATCAGATAAATGCGGCGCAGCGTGCTTTTCGTCATTTCGATAATGGATCAAGAGCTGTCGTTATCGCGGCAGAGATGCAATCAGGAAAGTCTGGTATTGCCTTAGCACTTAGTTGTCTGCAGCGGAATTCATTATCTGACAGTGATTTATGTGATCGTCGCAAGTTAAAAGATACCTTGTACTTGGTCACGATGGCTGACCTTGCGCTGTTAGAGCAGGCCAAATCTGATTTCGCGGCATGCCCCAACATGGTCGTGAGTAATTTCACGAATTTCCGGCTTACTCTGGCATCCGAGTTTAAGCATCAACAGCCACGATTGATCATCATTGATGAGTGCCATTACGGCACTCATCAAGATGGCGTTCGCTACAGTGATGTATTCAATTACCTTGATAGTGAAAATAGTGCTTGTAAGATTGCATTTATCTCTGCAACCCCTTTTAGCGCTCTCTATGCCGCTGGTGCTGACTCAATTCTAAAACATCAGTACCACACTCAACTGGTATTTCACAAAACAACCTCCGACTACCACGGTATTCGGAGCATGCACAAGCATCATCAGATCGTGAAGCTCGATCCGACACAGCGAGATTTTTGCCAAGACTCCCTATTGCGAAGACGATTCATCAGACAATTTCTTGAACATCAAGGCCCAGGTTGGAGCCTCGTTAGGGTACAAAGTGGCGCAGCTGCTTCAGTGAAGGCCATTCTGCTTGAGCAAGGGATTGCAGAAGACCAGATTTTTATTATTGGCCAAAAGCTAGCTGGTGTCGAAGAACATGAAATTAGCTCGGTTCAAGACTTCAAATACGCTTATGATGCTGCCAGCCTCTTTGATGATAAACTCATTGCTATTACAGTTGCAGGCTTTCGAGCAGGCATAAACTTCGGCTCGAAAATGAAAGAGGAGTTAATTAACAGCTGGGATAGTACCATTTCAAATATAGCGGCAATCGTCCAGGCAAATATTGGTCGAGCATGTGGCTACCATAACAACACCAAGGCAATCCATTATACTAACCTTGATGCGATTGGTGCATATAGTGAATTACTTGATCATCTTGAGTCTCAATCTGAACACTGTGACTTTTCAGCATTACATGCTCAGTTTGAACATATCTGCCAACGTTATGATGTCGCAGGTTTTGACCGTGGCCTCACCATTAGCAGTAGTGTCGAGCACTCCGTAAAAACCACTATCCAGCCAGACCAGTTTATCTATTTAACTGAGCGTTATCGCATAGTCCCCGCGAAACTGCATGAGATTGAGCCAGACTTTAGCGGCTACAAACTCGATAACGATGAATTAGAAGCTATCAGACTGATTCGAGATGAGTATCTTAAAGACGGTGGACCGTTTATAAAAAGTGGCCGGGCTTTGCGAGGGGAACATCAAAACTGGATCAAGGCACAGTGGGTCAATGGCGCCACCTACAATGACTTTACCGATAGTTGTGCTAAAGCACGAACTTTATCATTTATTAGAACCCTTGCTCAGGGTGAGCCATTAGTATTTAACCAGGTCGTCAATCCTGGTGGTGGTGAGAGTACAGATTGCAAGCGATTAATGGCGACAATTTTCAGTGTATATAACTTATCACGGAAACAGAGTGCCTATAAGCGCACCATGGATGAAGATGACCTTATTGAATTATCTACGTCCCTAGAAATTGACTATGATGATACCATCATCGTTTTGTTTAAACGTGGAGAGATGCAGTCTGCTGTAAATGGCGAAATAAATATCTCGATAAGCCGAATCCAAGAACATTCAATTTTCAAAAATTGACTCCATCGTCTGGCCATTTTCGTTATGTAGATGGCCAGTCCCACATCATATCAACATAATACTTACTTCGTAACCAAGAGAGATCATCTTCCCAGTCAGTTATTGCACGGCGCATATCAGCTTTGGTTTTTCTTTTCGCATTTCTAACCAAGGCTGCGATAGTATATGCAACCTTATACAATCGCCGTGATGATTTAGGAGTTCCCCATTCATTCATATAAAGTTGGCTTTCGACTAATGGCAACTTGCTATTATAGACTTCACTTAAAATTTTTTGTCGTTCATTTTTAAACAGTCCTTTATCGCCGACTCGATACCCAACTGCTTGTAGGATGCCAATCTTGGGCCAGTTAATCTCCATCAAACTGTGATTTGACGTAAGTATAGCGGTCGTGGGCCACGAAAATTGTGTCACATTCTCCACTTTACGCAGAGTCAAAACCTCACGTCCAGAACCTTTATTTTTTAGTTTTTTGTTTTTAACACTCCGTGCTATTGGGGTTGTGTTTAATTTTTTGAATAAATAATCTCGATGATGGTAGACTCTAATATGTTCATCAAGCTCAGATTGAGCTGATTCTCTTGAATAAGGCCAACCATTCAAAAGCGATATAGAAAGAGAAGATGCTATACCTTGTCTCTCATTGTAATCATGAAGTTGATTCAGCTCTGCTAGCTCGATGAGTAAGTTATCTATAGCTGACGCTGGGGATATAAATAATGACGGTCCTTCTATATGTGACAAAGTTAATGTTTTTCGTTTGTTCTTTTTTGGAGGCTTAATATTGACATTACCAACTATCGGAGTCGTATTTAACTTTCTAAATAGATAATCCCGATGATGGTAAATTCGAATATAACCCTCCAAGTCAGTAGAGGATCCTGCCCTTGAGTAGGGCCATCCGCTCGCTGGTGATATAATAAAAGGCAGTGCCTCATCATGTGCATGATAGGACAACTGATCCTGGCTCACAGCTGCAGCAATATTCCAGATACTTCTCGACTCAACGCCACCACGACGCTGGACGATAGGTGCTACTTTTTTACCTACTTTTTTCTTTGCCATCTCAAACAGGGAGTTGTACCAACAACTCCCACCTATACCCTTGTTACCTTGAAACCATCAGCTCTGGCGTTAAACACTCCTGCAGACTCACACCGCCGTGATTGTAGTAATCCCCTGCCTGGAACAAACTGATCCCGGGGGCCATCACTACTCGCACGGCGGGGTTCCAATGCCAGGGGCATTGCAGGTAGTCACTCTGGCCATTACCTTTCAAAATGGCGCAGCGTGGCGTGCGCAGTTCTGTCATGTGTTTGGTCAGTTCTGCTTTAGGTAGTTTCTCTGGGCTCCATAACCAGCCATGGTCGGTCACCACATGTACTCTGGTCCAACCGGCATCCAACAGACTCACAATCCGCTCAACCACCCCCTTTAAGGCATGATCGATAAATCTCGGCAGGCTCTGCTGACGCTCGTGCCCAAGATTATCCAGGTCACCACACTGCACCCAAGCCTTACCTTGTTCTGGCTCACCACAGTCGTGTCCTTCCAGATATTGCCAGCCCGCTTCGGCTAGCCCTTTCTTGAAATAATGGCTCGAGAAATCAGCCCCACTGTCGGCGAATTGCGGGACAAATTTGTCGCTTTCCAGATCCCCGGTTAACAAGGGGCTAAGGGGAGTCACTGCCGCTTTCGCTGTCGCCGTCAGACTAGGGAGTGCACTCCAGCGGGTTTTCAAGCTGGCTTGCAGGTTAGCCTGCGCCAAAAGATGCATAAGACGATGGCCCATATCCAGACGCAACCCATCGACAAAAAAGAGTACGGTACTGGCCCCCTGGTATGCTCCTACCGGCTCTTGCACACCCTGGCCCCCCGGATACCCCTGGCTCTTCACCAAGTGCTGGAAGTGCCGGGTCACCGCCTCTAACCAAGGGGTATAGAGTTTGCCAAGCAGCGCGGCGGCTACCTGCTCCATGGCGCTATCGCTCGCCAGGGCCATCACCTGCAGGGCAAGATCATCGGTCTGCCATACCTTCTCCTGGTAATAGCTGGCCATGGTCTCAATATCCGGCCCCCCCAGTGGCTGTCGTGTCATTTCACTCAGCTGGCTTAACGGATCAAGCAACATCGCCCAGGGGGAGAGCCCGAGCCCAGCCCACAACCACTCACGCCGGGGTGCATGCTCAACGTTAAGCGACGCCAGGTGGGTACGAATGGTTGCTACCTCCTCGTTAACCAAGGTGGTTAGCGTCTGCGCCAGCCGTTGCTCTTCATGCTCATTGCAAAAGGGGTAGCGGGCTGGCTCAGAGAGCAATTCGCTGGGCTGCACCTGATGTAGAGCCTTAATCAATGAAGAGTGGTGTACGGCGGTGTCGCTAAAACGCTCCCACACCGCTTGCCAGGGTCCCTGTGCATCGCACAGCAGCGGCAACAACGACGAGATCTCAGCATTGGCAGGGTCAACACCCAACGCATCTTGGCTCTGACCACAGAAGTGCTGCCAGCGGTTGCTCTGCTGCCACTCCTTTTGGATGGCCTCAGGCTCATTGAGCCAAGCCAGCATATTGCGGATTGGGTCGCCCCCCGCCAACGCATAGAGATCGCTGGTTTCTAACCGTTTGCCCTGCAAACTAGCGGCCTGGGCTTCCAGCAGATCAGGCAACACCTCTAGCAACGCTTGCTGGGTTTTACCATCTTTGGCGACATCAAGCTGCAACCCCACTTTGGGATTACTTAAAAAAGAGCCCACGCTCCAATCCCGCCCGGCAGTGTTATAGGCCCACCAGCAGCCGCGATACTGCAACTCGGCAAGGGGTTGCAGGGCAAGCGAGCATTGGTCGATGGCCCGCAGATCTTTGCGACTGACACCGGGCAGATAGAGGATCGGGATGGTATCAGCAGGCAGGGATTGCTCTGGTGCAGTACCTGCAATCATGCACTTTAGCCAAATTGCGGGACCGGTGCGTTCGGCGGGCAGATACTCACCCAGCTCGAGTAGCTCGGGTAAATAGCGCTTGATAATCGGCATGGCAGCTTGCCACTGCCGGGCTTCATCGGTCCAGAGCACCACTGCGGGCGATACCTGCACCTGAGAGTTATAACGCGCGCTGTCGCGCAATTGAGTAACCAGATAGTCGATAACTTGCATGGAATTCTCGATTCTGTTTCGCGCCTTAAGGCTTAAACCAACCCCTGGCGGATCAGCTCGCCATGAACAAAGGGAGAGTGGCGTTGTAAAAAAGCGAGCGAACAGTCATTTTTCAAGTAGTTGTCATAATGCCGGGCGCGCATCTGATTATGCTCCGGGCTATCGAGCTTGAGACGGGTAATAGTTGCCGCAGCATCTGCTGCATAAACTGTTCCGGCAGGATAACGCGCATGATTGACCGCAATCTCACCATTGGCAAAGTTGATGATAAAGGTCTCAGGGGCCAAACCGATGGGGTCTAGCACATCATCAAACTTATTCTTATTGCGGTTCGGACCAAGGGCGCTCAGGCGGTAGTTATCCCACTCATAGGCCTCACCCGCATTCTGCGATTTGGCCACAAAGTGATCGGTCGAGGCCGCGCCAATAACCCACTCAAAATAGATCGCCAAATAGGCGCAGACACCACTGTAGGCATCCCACAGCTGCTTGTTAGAACGCGTCCAATAGTTGGGCAAATCCGATGCCACTGGTGGTGGGGCATTGGGCGCTATGCCATTAGTGGCTAACCAATCATGCCCCGGCTGGCGCACTCTGGCATCAAAATCAACAGGCTCAGGTTGCAATTGCACCGGGATCATAACTGCCAGCCCTTCTTATCGCAGATGGCACGCCAGCGAAATAGAAACTCATCGGTCGGCTTTAACGCGAGCAGCAATTTCTGATACATGGCAGCGAGCGCCTGGGGATCCGGAGCTGCTTGCCCCAAGAGCGCCGAAGCTTGCTTGATCAACGGTTCATACTCTTGCGGTCGCCCACTGGGTAAGTCAAAGGCATCACTGGTTAACCAACTGGTGACATCCCCCTGCTTCTCAAAAGCGCGCCGGGTGAGCGTCACCTCGCCTTGGGCCAGATCCAGATCAAACCAAGCATCTTGGCTGGCATCAAACAGCGGCTCGACCGAGGCCATCACCAAGGGGGAATGGGTCGCGGTGATCAACTGCACCTTGGCCTGTTTATCAAGCAACCCCATGACGCTCAGCAAGGTGGGCACTATGCTGCGCTGCCAGCTGGGGTGCAGGTGAGATTCAATCTCGTCGATCAAAAAGGTGATCTGGGGGGTCACCGGTTCCCCCAGTTGCTTGGCCGCCTGCTGATGCTCTTGCCAGGCCCACACCAGCAGATAGGCCAGGGCTAAGATACGCCGCATCCCTGATGAGGCATGCACCACCGGAACATCTTTTTGGTACGGCATGCGGATGGTCGGGATATCCCGCGCATCATCCAGGCTGATCCGGGTTAGCTCTCCCAGGGTCAGGATCTCATCAGGAGAAGGGGAGAGCGCCTTAAGTACCGCTTTCAGGTGTTTAAATGCCGCCCCTTTCTCTTTTTGCCAGCTGGCTAGATCGCGAATAAGGCCATTACACAACCAACTGCCATCGCTACTGGCCAGGCCATCCCATACTTCACTGGGGCTTAAGACATAAGCGGGCAGACGCTCTTGAATATCGAGCTCTCCCTGGGTGCGCCAGTAGTTACGGTGCGGATCCCACAACGCGAAACTACCGTCAGCCATGGCATAGAGCACCAGGCCAGGGTTGGCAGGCCGCCCGGGGCGGCCGGTCCAGCTCTGTTCACGGCGGGCAAAGGTACTCTGGTACTCTTCACGTTTACTCTTGGCGGTAAATGAAAAGCTGATGCTCGCCTCCCCAACCTCACTGGGCAGGGCTTTACGCCCTGTGGTGAGCTTAGGGTTGATCTCAGCTGGCCAGCGGCGAGTCAGCGCCCACCAGGCGATATCCAGCAAAAAGCTCTTACCCAAGCCATTATCGCCGGTGAGCAGATTGAGCCGCAGGCCAAAGGCCAGCGACAAGCTAGGGGCAGGGCCAACATTGACCGTCTTGAGCGTATCGATCATAGGGCTTCCATCATTTGGGTTGGTTTGCTCTGGCGGCGCGTTTGTCTTCTAGCGACAAGTGGTGATCGTTAATACGCGCCCCCTCTTTTTCACCATATTGCAGGCCCAGAGTGTACCAAGGGGCTGTGGCGACGTCGTTACCGCGATCCTTGTTCCAGTTGATATTGGGCTTAAAGCGCAGGATACCGGCGCCTTTTTTGCCGACATCGGCCGCTTTGAGGAAGGGACGGATATTGAGGCGCACCCCATCATTAAGGTCCGGCTCCCAACCGATGGGTTGTTCGGCTAGAGTCTTCCAGCGCACAAAGATATCGAGCCCCTTTTCACCGGCCAAGATGGCCTCGAGGCGCTGTTGCAGGTTTTTGGCGGCGGTCAGGCGCTCTTCGGCACCATCACGGGCTTCTTTTACCCCCTGCTCCTGGATGCGGATCCAGTCGCCCAGGTAGGTGTAGATCAGGCGCTCTAAGCCGGAGCGATCGAGCTTGTGATAGTTGACCAGGGCGGAGAAGCCATCTTTTAGGCCGTCCCAGATATGCCAGATAAAGGGTCTATGTTGGAACAGTTTGCAGTGCTGCTCGAAGAACTTATCGCGCAGCCAAAGCTCCAGGCTCTTGCTACCTACGGCGGTCAGCAGCTTATCCAGGGCACCGTTTTTCCAGTCATCCTCGTAGGCCGCCACCAACAATTTTTCCAATCGGGTATGGGCCGGAGCTTCACCGCGCACAGCTGGGAGGCAGACGATACCATCTTCATCGGCAAAGGCGTTCAGCTTGGTCACCTCATCGACCAGCTGACGTTGCTCATCGGCCAGCTCCATCTCTTCGTCCAGCTCGGCGGGCCACTGATACCCCAGCAGGCGAGCTACCGCCACCTGCAGTACGGACTCATCAAAGCGCACCGGCCCCTCTTTGGTCCATTTGCTCTCTTCGTCCCATACGACTGAGGCGCAGGGGTGACCATGGAAGATCCATTGAGTGGGGTCATTGGTGTAAGGTTTGGGGAGGCCATGCGGGTAAGACAACTTTGCATTCTTTAACCAACTAGAATAATCGAACTCTACTTTTATCAAAGAGTTACTGGTGGCCTTCAGAGATTGGTCTATCTTTCTGACATCCGGACCAAACTGAGCTGAGGACATATATGACCAAATGCTTTCGAGTGTTTCAGTGCTATCTTTAGGCCATACCACTGCGGAGTTATCATCGAACTTGCCCCCTACATAAATAGTTACAGGCAACATACGCATCTGGCTTACTAAGACACCTTTATTTCCCCAGGCCTTTTGACCTGTAATTCTGGCTCCTGTCAAAGAGTTCATTGGGCCATTCCCATCACACCAATACAATGCTCCTGACATCCCTCCAAAATGAATACTCTCTTTCACTGTACTTTGGAATAACACCCAGTCTTTATTTGTGGAGTCGATTTCCCAATGGAAGACCTTAAGTCTCAATAAATCCCCAGTACTTAGCCCCTCAGTTCGTTCAACGTGGGATTCTAATGTCTCACTACCAATTCCGTCAGACTCTAGATAAATTACCGCATCAGGATTCTCCAACTGCTTGGCTTGTTCTACGCTCTTCAGTGACTCAATCCGCAGTTGCTCGGCTTTGTCGGCGGCGGTTTTCGAGACAGACACATCCACCCCGCGCAGCAACGCCTCTTTAGGCGCCACACCTTTGCTTAAAGTAATTAAAATAGCCTGTACCACCTCACCGGAGATAGTTTCAAAGGCTCTTGGCCCAAGACGGGCAATTAGATTCCAGGTTTGCTCGGTTAATAACTTCTCGCGAAACTTCTTATAACTGGTCAGAAATAACCAGTTCTGTGGCAAGACAATGGTCGAACTGCCGCCCAGGGAATTAAAGTCGAGACAGCGCTCCAAAAATACCGTGGCCAGATCGGCTTTGGCTTCCGGGTAGTACTCATCACAAAAATCTTGCAACTCGGCGCACTGCTTGCCTCGCCCCAAGTAGGGCACATTGGTGGCCACCAGATGGTAGCTCCCGGCCAGCAGCTTGGCTGCCAGGGCTAAGCCCTGAGCGGCCACTTGTGTCTCTTGGCTATCATCATCGCTCTTGGCTGCATTCTGCGCCTGCGCATCGAGCAGTTGCTGCCAGGGGGCCGGGGCACCTTGAGCCTTGCCCTCGTAATGGGCACGCTTGATATCGATCAGGCTGCCCAGCACTGGGGCATCGCTAAACTGGCGCATCAACCAAGCAAGGGCCGGCTCAAGCTCCGGATTTTGTTTGGCAAGCTGCTGCCACTCATCGCTGGCGGCCAGCACATCTTGCCCGGAGCAAGCGAGCTGCAAGGCTGGCAGTGGCCGATAACCACCGGCATTGGGGAAACGCCAGGCTTCGAGCGCCAGGGCAAAGGCGGCAATCTCGATACAGCGGCCATCGAGCTCCAAACCATGCAGGTTTTGCGTGATCACCCGCTCAATGGCGGTATTGGCATCGCACCCTTCCAGGTGCATGCGCATCGGCACCAGCATCAGAAACAGCGCCACCAGGAAGTGGCCGGAGCCGCAGCAAGGGTCGAGGGTTTTTAGTTCGCTGATATTTTGGGGCCAGGCGTCGTACCAACCACCGGCCGGTTGCCAATACTCCCCTTGGGTATCCGTCACTTTAACAAAGCGAAGGTAAGAGAGGGGCACGCCAGGGAGCGCGGCGCGCTCGCGGAGCTCCTGCTCATCGCTGGCATGGCGCAGATGATCATCGGTGAGACGACGTTTGGCCCACCAGGCACCCAGGGCGTTATCCAAGAGGAATGAGACCATATAGGGCTCGGTAAAGAGCTGAGTAACCGGGCTCAGTTCATCGCCCCCGATGGGCACGCCGGACTTGTTGACCTCGTCCTTGCGCTTGCTTTGCCAGAACTGATAACACCAACCCAGGCTGTCTTGTGCCTCGAACACCGCCGGTGACAGGGCCATGATCAAGCCTTCGAGGGTGCGCTGATGGTTGATGGGCAGGCGTACTGCCAGCACGGGGGAATCCATCCTAAACACCTGGGGCAACATCTTGGCTGCCAAGCGCCCTGCTAGCTCCCAGGCACTGGCGCAGTCGGGCTCTTCTTCTAACAGCTCTGCGCACTCATCCAGGGTGACCGGGGTATAAGCGTCATACATCAACAGGTTGTTTTGCTCGAGAAAACGGGCAAACAGCATGCGGTGCCACTGCTCGTAGGCCATCTCGGCCAGCAGGTGAGCTGTCTCTTGCTTGCCATTATCGTGAAGCGGGTCGCCCAGTTGGCGAGCGTGGGCCCGCAGGCGGTTACGCAGCTTGCGCTGCCCGTCGTTCAGAAAGGCGGGCACAGTGGCATCAGCCACCCCTAAGCGCTCAATCTCTTCCCGGCAGGCGGTTTCAACCACCTCACGGGCAGCGAGGACGGCGCTTTCCAGCTGGGTTCTGAGAGTCTTATCCAGGGCTTGTCTCATGGTGTTAGCTCGATATGTGGAAGATGGGTGACCCCATGTTCCTTAAATAGAATGCGGGGATTGGGCTAAGCGCCGACGCGGTAAGTCTGCCGCATCGGCCTTATTGTTTCTCTTTTGTTCAGCGCACTAGCTGACGCGCACCGGGTTACCTTGGGCCAGTTCGCTACGCACCTGATCTTCTACCTGGGCCAGCCAGGCTTTCAGATCTTGTTCTGATTCAATCAGCGGCTTTGGCAGCGAGATATGGCGGACCTTGGGTTTGAGTAGGGTGACTGCATCGCTCAGGGCCTTATCAAAATAAGAGGTCAAGGCTGAAATTCGATCGTTCCACCCCTGCCAGGAGCAGTTATCCAGGCTCTGTTGTACCTCGTGCAAGCTACCCAGTTTGAGCGCGGGTAGTTTGGCAATGCCGTGCTTGGTGAGCAGTTGGCTCTGTTGATCGTCGGTGAGCTTGGCCCAACTTGGGTCACTGTCGAGTTCGCGGTAGCAGGCCTGGTACTCCTGCTCATAGCGGTCACAGTGCGCCATGATGGCATTACGCAACGCGTCTATGGCTTTGTTGAGTAGCGGCTGCACCGGGGAAGGGCTTTGCAGCAGGGTACGACCGGCACGCAGGGCCTCGCACTCTTGATTGAGCTCAGCAAACACCGCCAGTTCACGGCAGTAGGGCAGCAGACCTTGCAGGTTGTCCCACTGCTCTTTGCGCTCGGCCACCAGCTCAAGCTGTGCTTTCCAGCTCTCGTATTCGGCTTGCAGCGCCTCTTTGCTTTCAAACGCGGCGAGCAGTTGATCATTGCCCGAGAGCACCAATAGCTCATCGAGTTGCTGGGTTGAGGGGGGCAGTGGCAAGGGAGCCTCGCCCCCGAGACGGCGAGCCAGCGCCTTGGCCTGTTGTAATGCGTCGGCAAGCTTGCTGCTCTCCTCCCCTGCATTACAACTCACCCCCAAGCTGTTGATCAGGCTGCGCACCTTGATCAATTGTACCTTGCCGATAGTGGCTGTTTCGGGGCGGAACTGGGTCGGGCCGACCTGGGCACGCTCCAGGCTGCGCGCATCGGTGGCGTTGAGTTTGGTATCGCTGGCTTTAAGTACGCCAGCTGCCAACATGGCAAAGAGTGCGCCATCGATAGCGTCGCGGGACCAGCCGTAAGGGGCTTTACCAAAGTGTTCGCGCACTTCACTACCGGTTTTCATCACCCCGATAAACTTTTTGATTTCACGGCAGACCGGGTGGTTTTGCGCCTCACCCTGATGACCAATGGCCTCTAGCGCATCGGCATCCCCCTGACTGGCACGGGTGTAGACCTTGGCCCACTCCTTGTGATCGGCCATATCAAAGTTGCGATAGAGGCGCACGCAGGCCGTTTCGGCCCCAGCTTGCAGTTGCGCCACCAAGGTATCGCCCCCCACTTCACTGCCACCGGAGAGACGCAGCCACATCATCCCTTCCATCTCAGCGGTCAAGCGCTTGACCTCGGCTTCGGCATTGCGCTGGCTCGACATCATAGCGGCACGGGCCTCTTTACCCGCTTCGGTCACCACCGCATTTTGTTTGACGTCCAGGGTCATGGTGGCCGCCTGTTTCTCAACGATGGCTGCGTTAAGCTTGCTCTTACCCTCTGAGGGGATATAAAGATAAAGGGTTCCATTATCTGCGCTATCTGCGCGCGCCAAATCTTGCAGTTGCCGCTCCGGTAATCCCGGTGCCCAGACGTAGAGCTTCTCTTGTGCATCGTTGGGCAACTCATCATCGAACGCAACATTCAGGGTGCGCCCCTCTGCCACCTGGCCTTGGGTAAGGCGCACTTGGCTGACCAACTTGCGCACTATGGTGTGCACCAGTTGATTGCGCAGGCCATCGAGTCGTGCTGGATCGGCACGGAGCTCCGCTTGCTGCTGGCGATACATGTCATACCAAGCCTGGCTCTCGGCCGTTTGCAGGCGATACTCAACGCCACTTGCAGACTGCACTGCCATGATCAGCGAGGCCTTTTCCAACGCCTGCAGCGCCGCATTGACCCGTGGGCGCAGGTCATGTTTCTCGTTCTCCAAATCTTCGATCAGCAAGTCAGCCAGGGTTTCTGCACTGGCGTGAATGCCGTAGTCAATTTCGCTCGGCAATTTGCTGATCATCAGGATGAGGGAGAGGATCCGCCCCTGCAGGACCTCTTCAGGCGAGCCATCTTTGAGCTTGCCAATCTCGGCATAGATCTCTTGCCCCACTACTCCGCTATTGACCAGATCGTTGACGATTTGATCGTAAATAAAATCGGCCGGGATCAGACAGCCAAGCGCCTTTTCGGCCCCGTAACGGGTTGCCTCATGGGTGATACGCAGTTGATTACGCAGCTGTGAGCCGGTGCCGGTTTTATCCAGGGCTGGCAGCAACTTTTCCCAGAAACGGCGACGCACCGGCAGCAACGGATAGTCGGCCACCATCCACTGTTCGTCATCCCGTTGATGTTCAAACTTGGAGCCCCGCAGATGGCGGCTGATCTCGCCCAGGTTTTTCTGGATCAGATCCTCGACTGCCCCCTTGGCACTCTCTTTTTTCTGCAGGATCACTTTGCGGATCACTGCATCCACATCGGTATCGGCCAGTTGCACCTTAACCACAAAGCGGCCCATCAGGCGTTGCAGGTTAGGGGTGTCACTTAGCGCACTTTGCCCGGTGGCAACAAACAGCATCTTGGATTTAAAGGCACTGTCTTTACAGCAGGTTTCGATGACCTCTTGCACCACATGAGCCCGATCTTCATCGCTACCAACAAACTGTTGCACTTCATCCAGCACGATGAGGGTCAAAGGTAATTGGCCATTGCGTGCCAGGGCGTCCATCACTGCATCCACCATCTCATCATTGGTAATGGTGGCCACATTGGGGTATTGAGCGCGCAGCGCTTTGCCCACTTCGGCGATCGACGGCGCCAGATCCGGAAATGCTTGTAACAAGGCCGCCGCCAGAATGGGCGAGACATAGAGGTTGCGCAGCTCTTTTTGCCAGGCGTCTTGTTCACCTACGGCTTTGGCATGCAAGCGCACATACTCTTGCACCTGCGGCAAAACACCTTCGGCTTTCAACCACATGACAAACCGCGCCAGGTGGTACTGCTCCGGCAGGCCAACGGACTTGAAGATGATGGACAAGAACGCCAGGCGCACGTCGCCCTTCATCCCCGCTCCCAGGGTACCCGAAGCGGCATGCAAACCCTGGTATTGTTGGGAGAGCAGTGACAGCTTGGCAAATTGCTCGCGAATGCCTGCAGGGAGATCGGCCAGGCTCAAGGGATCGGCACCATCAGAGAAGCGTTGATTGGTCCAGAAGGTGCGCAACATCTTGGCCAAGTGAGATTTACCCGATCCGTAGAAACCGCTGATCCAGACCCCTGACTGCTCAACCTTGGCGTCTAGCTTGCTCAGATAGGCCGCCAGAATTTTCTGCATGCCCGCCTCATAGGCGCCATCACAGACAAAGGTTTTAAGCTCATAACGCAGGGTAGCGAAGGACTCGGCACTCTGATCATCGTTGACGACGGCCACACCGTTGTTGGCCAACTCAGATTGCAACGGATCGTTACTGTAAATCTCTCTATTTAGCATCCCGTAATTCCTTGTTGTTATTCGTTATGGTGACAGATGGCGGTGGCGTGATATCCCCACCCATCCTTGGCATCTAACAGACTAAAGTTGTTGTCGTGATATTCGCCGGGGAAGAAGACCACCAGCTTGCCTTTTACCACTGGAGAGAGCGCCTTCACCAACCCAGAAACAGAGGCAAAACCAAACAGTGTGCCAGTGCCCAGCAGGGCCACTACATCGTTGCTCCCCAGGGTTTTATCGACTTCCTCTTTCAGACGCTCGGCCAGCTCTTCGGCAAAAAATTCATAACTGCCCACCAGCAGTTCCGGCTCGGCGAAATAGGCGTCTGCATAGTCGTGTTCCCCCATCCACTTGGGGAAGGCATCTGTGATATCCAACAACTGCCAACGGTGACCATGCTGCTCAACGGCCAGTTGAAATTCAGTGACCCGAGCCCGCAGCTTTAACTCATCTTCTTTGTGGTACACCACAAAGACAGCGCGCTCTTCGGCAGATAGCACCGAGCGCCAAGGCACCGAGATATAAGTGGTAAAACGCTTAATCAGTTTTGAGAGGCGATCACCCATGCTCTCGTTCTCCTCAAGATGCTGGCACTATTGGCCAGAGGGGGAAGCGGATTTCGACAATGCCACTAGCCTGCTTGTAGCTAATTACGCCATGCAGCGATGCCATGTAGGCCAGCTCATATCCCTCTGCCGGATCCAGGCTTAGCAGTTGAAACCATGGAGTCTGAAACAGCCCTTGTCCGGCACGCCCTTCACAGTGACCGAGAAAGAGTGCAAATGCCGCATTGACATAGGTCACGACCGGACTGGTTCTCACCTTTTTGTATTTGCCTTGCAGGAACCCGGCGTGCGTCCAACTGCCGTTGATATTCTGGGCAAACGAGCGCAGGGAAGCCGGGCTGAAACGGTTAGGGTCGGGGGCGGCTAAAACGTGTTCCACCTGTTCACGTTCCAGTACGTCTCCCAACGGGGTCGTACTAATCAACGACTGGGTCTGCCTTAATAACGGGTCCCTGGCCAGCGCAAGTTGCAAGGTCAACAGAGGTTGAGCCTCTTCACTTCGCTCCCATAGCTGGCGAAACACGTGAAACAAAGGGATATCCGGGGAGATACCATACAGATCGACCAGGTGGCGGAACGTCAACTTGCGGGCATTGTCGCTGCTTTTATGCAGCACATTGTAAAGCTCGATATCTTGCTGATAGTCATGCCGGGTTGCCTGCTCAGGGCGACCATCCAGCAGCGTTTTTAGCTCGCTATACATCAAGCTTCTAGCCGAGTGGGCACCATTTTTACCAAATTTAAAGCCCAGCTTAACCAGGTGTTCTTCGCTACTCATAAATACTCTATTGACCCTAACGGCGCTCAGTTCATGCTATCAAAGGAGCGTCATTCTACCCCTCAGAGGGCGATTGCTCTATGAAGCCAGGTCACCAAAACTCAAAATTTATGTCGATTGGACAAGATAAGCGCATATTTGGCTGCCGTTTGTGCTCTGAGCTTTCACGACCAGGTATATTTGATGGGGTTTGAAGCTCCCCGCTTGCGAAACTCATCGGGCAGCCTCTTGCCGACATACATGGCTTTGATCTCCTCAGACGCCTCATGGCCAACAAAGCCATAACGTCCTTCAATGGTCTCTTTACCTGGAAAATGTTCAGCTGTTGCGTCAATCCACTGCTGCGCAATAAATGCACCGACAATCAGCCCCTGCACCGTGGCTAAAATTACATCTGCTTGGCAGGCCTTATCTTTATTGAGACGCCAAGCAAAGCGGGTTGCGTCATAAAGTGACCACTCTAATGCGCTACGGTTAACACTGATCAACAGCGCCTTATGGTGGAATTCGGCAGTGGGAGCACAGTACTTTTGGATGATCTCGGTTGAGTGCATGGCACCAAATTCACTATTGCCATGCCCATCCATGATATTGGTGATCCCCGGATAGGCATCAACCAGCGCGGCTTCGACCTCAAAGGCCGTTTTTTCGCTCATACCATGCCGATGAATAACATGCACCACATCCAGCCCTGCAAGATGGATGGCGCGAATTCGCTCCAATTTTTCCGATACAGCGTCATCCTCAACACTGCCTTGGACATGAGCGAAGACCCGGTTTCCCTTCCCCTTGCCGATATAAAATGTTTCGCCATTGCGTGGATCAATCAGCCGGTAAACGTAGTACTGCAGTTTACTGACAACTTCAGGGGGGAATGATTCTAACGTTTGGACATGCATGTTCAGGTTATTGCTCTCTCGTGCAAGCTGCATAACACAGCCATTATTTTAAATAAATTTTTTGAGTTATTACCGTACCGCTCGTGTGCCGACTAAGACGACCCGAGTTGCTGTAACGAGCGTCTAAAAGTAGTGAGAGGCGATTTTATCGGGCTATGACAATTCCTTCGATACTGGGCATGTGTACATGTAACATTTTCAACCAGATAGAGTTAGCCTCGTTTGTATTTACCCACTTGCTCGAGAAAATAGCTGCCCAGCTCACCCTTATGCAGGCTTGCTTCGCTTTCTGCGCTGGCCAAGTGACCGTTGCGCTCCTTCCATACCGCATATGCGGCGGCCTTCTCGACCTCGACCTGCTCTTGCTGCTCTTTCGGTAGGGCACACAGATTGTGACTCATACTGACCTCTTTGTTATTTGTTGGCGCCATGGTACGCCATCACTGGCATGCGGGACTTGCGCTGGTTCAAAGGTGGTGCGCTATAATGCCTGTATATAAATACAGGTGTTTTGCCATGAAGCTGTTAACCCCAGACCCATCACCCGCCGAGGTGACCATCCCGCTGTTCTTGCACCGCGCCTCTTGCGGCTTTCCCAGCCCAGCCAGCGACTATCTGGAAGGGAAGTTGGACCTCAACACCCACTGCGTGGCGCACCCTGCAGCAACCTTCTATCTGCGTGCCGAGGGGGAGAGCATGACCGGGGTCGGCATCTTTCCCGGTGACTTGCTGGTGGTCGATAAGAGCCTCACCCCGCGCCATGGTGATGTGGTGATTGCACTACTCGATGGCGGCTTCACGGTAAAGACCTTGCAGCTCAAGCCGAGGTTGCGGCTGTTGCCAGCCAATCCGGCGTTCGCGCCTATCGACCCTTGTATGAGCCTCTCCCTGGAGTTGTTCGGAGTGGTCACCCATGTGATTGGCAATCTGAGGCAGCGTGATGGCTATAGCGCTCGTTGATGTAAACAACTTCTACGCCAGCTGTGAGCGGCTGTTTCGCCCTGAGCTGCGTGGCCGCCCGATCGTGGTGCTCTCCAACAACGATGGATGCGTGGTGTCGCGCAGCCCCGAAGCCAAGGCGCTGGGTATCAAGATGGCCGGGCCCTACTTCAAGATCCGCGAGCAGTTCGAGGCGCATGGCGGTGTGGCATTCAGCTCCAACTACGCGCTCTACGGCGATATGTCTGGCAGGGTGATGAGCACGTTGGAGACCATGGCCCCCGAGCTGGAGGTCTACTCCATCGATGAAGCATTCCTGTCACTGTCGGAGTCGTTTGCCGGGGACCTGACAGCCTATGGACAACAGATCCGGCAGCGAGTGTGGCAGTGGACCGGCCTAACGGTAGGGGTCGGGATCGGCCCCACCAAGACCCTCGCCAAGCTGGCCAATTATGCAGCCAAGAAGTGGCCTGCCACTGGCGGCGTCGTGGACTTGCGTGACGAGCTGCGCCGTGCCCGGCTGATGGCTATCACCCCGGTGGACGAGGTGTGGGGCATAGGACGGCGCTTGGGCGCTAAGTTGGTGGCACAAGGCATCAACACCGTTGCTGACCTGGTGGCTAGCGACGCCAAAGGGTTACGCGCCCAATACGGCGTGGTGGTCGAGCGGATCGTACAGGAGTTGCGTGGCCTGCCTTGCGCGGAGCTGACCGTTGAACCGGCGGCGAAGCTGCAGATCCTCTCGAGCCGTTCCTTTGGTGAGCGCGTGACTGACCGTGGAGAAATGGCCCAAGCGTTGTCAGGCTTTATGGCTCGCGCAGCCGAGAAGCTGCGGGCCGAGGGGATGTGTTGCCAGCGGGTGCACCTGTTCGTGCGAACCAGCCCCTTTGATGAACGAGCGCCTTACTACAGTGAGCAGGCTGGCGTCCGGCTGGTCTGCCCTAGCGATGATACTCGGTTGCTGCTGCAGCAAGTGAACGTGCTGCTACCGCAGATTTGGCGCGACGGTTACCGCTATCAGAAGGGGGGCGTCATGCTGAGTGAGTTCACCCCCAAGGGGCAGCAACAGGCCGATCTGTTTGCCCCGTCCTCCGCTCAATCAGATGCGCTGATGGCAGTGATGGACCAGATCAAAGCCAAGGGATTGGGGCGCGTAGGCTTTGCCAGCCAAGGCACGGGGTCGCCTGAGTGGATGATGCGACAAGAGCACCTGAGCCCCTGTTACACCACCCGCTGGGAGGACCTGCCGGTGGCGAGGTAACCAACTAAGGCACAAGGAGCCTGCTACTTGGCTGTAGTAGGACGTTTTGGAAAAGTGCTGCGAATGTAGACGGGTCTCGGTGACACATTCCACATGCGCGGCGGCGGGGTCACCTCCCGCCCCCCCCATCTTGATTTGACCCACCCCCACCACCTCGTCGGTACCGGTTTTTCTCCCTTGTGCAACCGATAGCCACACTCACCCTCGACTCATCCTCTGCGGGTGAGTGTGCTGTTATGACTGCTGCTAGGTATGATAACCAATTGAAATTGCTAGAATGTTCGTTTCCTATAATAGGAAACGAACCCCATCTTTGGCATGACCTAGGGGAGGGGAAGTGGGTTCGAGCTCCCGTCGAGCAGGGCCGCATCAATCGACCTGTGGCCCAATATCTGTCATGAACTTATGAAGTTACACCCAACTTGATGGGAATAAATATCAATTGCATTTGGTGGCCGTTTGTCCCCCTAAAGGGGGACTTAAATCTTGGGGCGGCAATAGTGCCAAAACCAAAGGACACCATCATGAAAGTGAATCTCGATCTCATAGAGCGACTCTTTGGCAAGTCGGGCCGGTCGATCCAGCGGATGCTGGATAACGGTCAGCTGACCAAGGAGGAGTTGTTGGACTTCAGCCTGTTTGTCGCGTCACTGACGGTGGCAACAGGGGGCATTCTGGGCAAGCCGTTGATGGATAGCATCAAGTGGGGATTGAGCGAGCGCATCATCTCCGGTCTGAACCCGTCTCTCCTTGGGCTCCATGTTAGCCACACCCAGCGGGAAGAGAAGGTGAGCGTGAGTGCCAAGCGAAAGGCTCGTCGTGTCTCGCTTAACGGTGATGAGGTGTTGGAGCTGGCCTATCTGATGGCCATCGCGGATGAACATTTCTTTGAGCAACTGCGAGGGCGAGTCGAGACCGACCTGCGAGAGAGGGTATGGTCGCAGGAAGAGCTGGTCGCTCAACTGACACACAAGCGGCAGCATTGGCTTGAAGAGGAGGGGGCTGACGAACCACAATCACCTCTGCACTAACCACAAACAAGAAAAGGGGCCGCGTTCTGCGGCCCCTGTTGTTTACTCTCCTCCTTGTTCCGACAACAGCCTGTCGTGGGCGTCCGCTATCTTGTCCAACGACAATTGATACACCCTGGATTTCTTGTGTCGGGGCAGGTCGCGGCCGGTGCCATGTGTGAGGATGCCGTGTTTACGCAACACCTTATGGACATAGTTGGCGTTAAAACCGATGAAGGTTTGTTTAAACCCATCCACATAGAGGTGCAGTTCGAGGGAGGTCGTGTAGCCGTAAGTCTCTCCCAGCTTCGTGACATTCGGCCCATCGGCAAGGAACTGCCCTCTGCGGCGTTCGAGTAGCTCGACCAACTGCTCGATAATGTTTGCTTCTTCAAGGGAGCCGCTTGTACCACGCCTTGCGAGCCACTTGCGGAATAGTTGCTCGACAACGGCTGCTACACTACCCGCAGGCCAACCTGTGATCCCGAAGCGGTTGGCCAACTCACCTGCAGCCGATATCAATCCGAATGCATCGGCCACCCTTTGCACTTGGCCATCACACTCTTTGGCTCCAAGCCGTCGCATCATGTCAGCGCGATGCTCGTCAACGAATGCCTGAGCACCATCGATGTCCAAGGTCAGCTCTTCAACAAAAGAGCGGAAGGCAACGCCATGATACCGGGTAGTACGTTCTGCGAGGGTCTTGGAGAGGGAGGCTCCACTCGGATGGCCATGCAACTCTTCGAAGATGCCATGGCGGTCGGTATCGGCCTCAATATTGATCATGCGGACATCATGGCCAGCTTTGTGACGCTTACCGACCGAGGCGAGGCTGTGCTCCAAGTCAACTTCCCCGTTGCTGAGGAAGGTTGTTCGCCATTGTAGTTTGGCACGGCGCGACAGATCGGCATTGGCACGAGCTCGTCCTTCACCGTTGGCCAGCATGTAGATGGTGTCGCCCAGAACATGAGGGTCTGCCTGCCCGATCTCGTCCAGAAAGAGGGTGCTGTCGTTGCACAAGTCCGCGGTGGTTTCCAATCCCACCTTGGTGGCATTCCATGTCTGGATCTTGTTGGCAGGCTTGCCGAGCACGCTGGCTGCAACCAGCATGGCGGTGCTCTTGCCGATTGAGGATGGCCCCACCAGATGGACGCCAAAGCTGCTCTGATTGGTCAAGCGCAGCAAGGGGCCAGCGAAAGCAAGCGAGGTACTTAATAGCAAGCGGCTGTTGCCAAGGCACAGCGCCGCAACTTCATCACGCCATTCGTCTAAGGTGCCTGCCACGTCGGATTGTATTGGGGTATGACCGGTATAGATATACTTGACCGCATTGGCATATCCCACAGCCCCATCTCCAAACATGAAGATGTGGGTATCCGGGATCCAGCCTAGCCGGTCATGCCGAATACGCGTGTTGTCAGTGGGCTTCGAGTTGAGATAGTCAATCAGCTGTCTCTTCATACCCAAGTTGAAGCGATAGCCTCCGTCCATCAGCTTCATCAACGCTTCGCGTCCGTCAGATAGCAGGTGAACATCTCGAATAAACGCCTCCTGCGGCCGGCCATCCGGGCTATACCAGTTGACCTGTATGCCCCAGCCTAGACCTGCAGTGTCGCTCCCGCTGGCGATTACCCAGAGTGGAGCACCAATCCTGCTCCAAACATCGTCTTGACCTTTGTCAGTGGTGACACAGTAGAGTCCATCTTGAAACTCAATGGGGCCTAACTGGAAGGGCTCAACCTTCAGCTCGTAACGTCTTGTATTCATGGAATATACCTTTGTATAAAGTTGGTTGAACGATCCGGTCTCGTTGGTGTTTGTGACACAGTGACGCCGTGACACCGGATTTAATGGGCTGGAGGGGCGGCCTCAACACACGCGAGCAGTGCGGCTTTGCCGTTAAGGCAGAAGAGGTCATTGAAGTCGGTTATGCCGGGGATGGTCGGTGGCACAATCAAGCGGCCGTGCAGTTGATAAGCTGCTGCACGTGCTTTGGTTAGTCCGGGGTTGCCAGCAGTGGCATGATCGTTGTCTGCACACACCCACAGCTTGCTGCTGCTATAGAGCGTGCGAATGATACGGCCGACCTCGAGCAGGTTACCGGCAGAAAATGCAATGGCGACCGGTATGCCGAGGTTCTCAAACAGCGTGGCCCCGGTTGCATAGCCTTCGCAAAGCAATACGGGGGCGTCGGACTTGGGTGAAGGGCCAAGGAGTAAGAACCCGCCCTTGAGTGACAAACCCCGATGGAAGCGCTTATTCCCGCTTTCATCAATGTCTTGCAAGCTCAACAACTGGGCGCGTGCATTGAAGACCGGTACTATCAACCGGTTACCAAACTGACGAGCACCGATCCCTGAGATTTGTTTGCGGGCAAGGTAAGCGTGTTGGTATGGGGGCTCGGCTGCCCCCCAGATCTCTTTGGCTTCCTTGAGCGCCTTTGCTTGAGCCTCGGCAAGCCGATTTGCCTCAGCAGCTTTTGCCTGCTGAGTGAGTTGGGCACGTATATAGCTTGGTATTGCGGGTCCGATTGGCCGCCATACGCACTTTATTCCCGTCTTCCACGAGCCAAATGCGGCGTGATTACCCAACTCGTCGGTGATCAACCAACCATTGCGTGTACCTGGGCGGTCCCCTTGAATATGAAAGCGGAGGACCTGACCAGGTGTAGGGCTCAATGCGCGTGATGGCTTCACGCCCATGGCAATCATTGAGTCCTCCAAGGAGAGGGCGGTGGTCATGGTTACATCCCCCCGACCAACTTCTGCATCAAGTCCTCGATATCACAGCTGCGCCAAGCGACGCGGCGACCACCGAGGCTGCACTTTTTCGGGTAGATTCCCTTCCGAATACCGTCATACCACGTTGTCTTGCTGACAGGGATTAAAGCCAGCACTTCTTTGATATCCAAGAAGCGAAAGGAGGGTTCAGTGGATGAGAGCGGCTTGGCATGTGGGGCTGCGTGGAGGTGCTCGGCCTCTTTGATATGAGTCGAACGAGTGCTTTTAGTTTTCATACTGAGCTCCTTGCGTAGCGGTTCGTCAAGGTACGGCATGGTCCGGGGCCGTACAGTGCGCTCAGTAAACCACCGACCCGCAAATGCTATCGTCCTACTAGAACACCACTTTTATATGAATTATTTTCATTGAATGGTGGTGTTTTATTTGTTTTTGGAATGCATTGACGAAGCCAACAAGAAGGCATCCAGCAAGATGCTCAGTCATAAAGGGAGGAATAAAAAATGCCAGTCAAGCTGATGACTGGCATTGGAAGGTAGGGGGAAGAACGGGGTTAGCGGTGTACAAGACTCACGGTCTTTTTGACAGAGGAGAGGGGCACATGGCCATGACTTGCCTGCTCTATATGCTCACTCCACCACTTCATCATCGTCACCCTTTGGTCAAAGTAATCTGAGCGGTTATAAGCGCGGCGAACCTCGTTCTCGTCAGCATGCGACAAGGCGGCTTCGATGGCATCGGGGTTGAAGCCGTGCTCGTTCAGAATGGTACTCCCAAGAGAGCGTAGGCCATGTGCAACTAGACGTCCCCCATACCCAAGCCGCTTAAGTGCCGCATTTGCAGTTTGTGGGTTGATGTGGCCAAGAGGGTCTCGATCCCCGGGGAATACAAATGGACGATGTCCACTAATGGGCTTCATGAACTCAAGAAGAGCTATAGCTTGATCCGTTAGCGGGACTCGGTGCGGACGAGACATCTTCATCCTGTCGGCCGGAATGTTCCATACCTTGCCGTCAAAATCGATCTCATCCCAGCGAGTACCGGCCGATTCACTCGGGCGTACCAGCGTATGAAGACTCCATTCGATCTGACCACGCGTCGTATTACTCAAGCTGCCATTAGCTATATCAGCCATGAGCTGAGGTAGTTCGGATGGCTTGATGGTTGGCATGTGTTGCCCAGCGGGCTTCTTGAATACTTTGTGTATGGCAGTACATGGGTTCGCATTAAGCAGACCGTGGTTTACGCAGTAGTCGAGAATTTCATTAACTCGTTGGCACAGACGGTGCACTGTTTCGTACTTGCCCTGCGCTTCGAGCGGACGAAGCAACTCAATAACTTGTGGTGCCCGGATCTGATCGATGGGTAGTGAACCAATGTGGGGAAGGATATTAAGTTGCAGAGTTCGCCAGGCATGAGACGCATAGCGAGGGGTAACAGAATGACTTTTGAGTTCGAGCCACTTAGCCGCCATACGCTCGAAGGTTGCTGAGTTTGCTGCCTGTTGGTCAGCCGCAGCCTGAGCTTGTTCATCTCGGTGAGCTTTCGGATCGATGCCTTGAGCTAGAAGGCTGCGGGCGCCTTGCCTTAGTTCTCGAGCCTTGGCGAGGGGAACTTCGGGATAAGAGCCGAAGCTCATATTGGTCCGAGTTTTATCTGCGGGCCGATAGTACTTGAACACCCAAAGTTTGGAACCTTGCACAGAGACTCGCAATTGTAGCCCTTCACCATCTGACAGGGTGTAGTCCTTTTCTTTGGGCTTTGCCGCCTTGATTTTGCTGTCGCTCAGCAGATCTTTAGCCATCTCATTATCCTCCTTGATGATGGCTGACTTGGTACCAGCGTTGACTATGTTTGCCTTGTTTTGGTACCACGAGTTGTGCTCGTGGTACCAGCATCAACCATGACACTAATACAACGAGAAGCGCCAATGAAAATTGGCGTTGGTGTTCGCTGGTACCATTCATGGTACCAATGACCCCGGTTCTTGGCGAACTTCGCCGAACTATTTCGGACAACAAAAAACCCGCAAGCCTTTCGGAATGCGGGTTTCTGGTCTTTCTCGTTCCTTCTCGGAACAGTATTTGGCTCCCTCGACAGGACTTGAACCTGTGACATACGGATTAACAGTCCGCCGTTCTACCGACTGAACTACGAGGGAATTGGCTCCTCCTACTGGACTTGAACCAGTGACATACGGATTAACAGTCCGCCGTTCTACCGACTGAACTAAGGAGGAATTGCCTGTCTCGTTAAGACGGGGCGAATATTAATGACCAGGGCGGCGGGTGTCAACCCGCGAATTTCTCGAAAACCGGATTTTCGGACTGTTTGCCCAAAAGTTGCGCTTTGCGGTTTATTTTCAGCACAATCAGTCCCTTGCCATCGCTCCCCCCAACCGGCGCAGGGGGCATTGGTTCGGTTCGCATCAACCTGATGATGACAGCATGATGTCGCGAACGTGCTGGTAACCAGGTGAGGCTCAAATGGTAATCTTTGTGGCTAAAAGGGGGAGAGCTGGAGTCAAGATCGGCGATTTGGCGGTAAATGGGCCAAATCATGGGGCAGAGTGCTTTTCATTGATCCTGCCCATCGAAAAAATGACCCGTCTGGAGTAAGGTTACGCAGGATACCATCGCCGCGTCGACAGCCCTGCCGGCCCTTGATGATGATCGGGCGCCGGATCTCTCCGGCCTTTATCTCCCTCTTCTGGTATTACGATATACATGCACAAGCAAGCCTCTTTAAATAGCGTGAAGCTCGCCATAGCCTTACGCCAGTCCTGTATTGATGAACCCTATAGCATGGCCCGCTTCGGCCGTGATCTTATCGCCGGTGTGACGGTGGGCATCATCGCCATCCCGCTCGCCATGGCACTGGCCATTGCCAGCGGTGTGCCGCCGCAACACGGTCTCTATACCGCCATCATTGCCGGAATCGTGATCGCCGTGACCGGTGGCTCCCGCTACTCCATCTCCGGCCCGACCGCTGCCTTTGTGGTGATCCTCTATCCTGTCGCCCAGCAGTTCGGGGTCGGTGGTCTGTTGATGGCGACGCTCATCTCCGGCCTCTTTCTGGTGGCGATGGGGATGGCCCGTCTTGGCCGCCTTATCGAGTACATTCCCCCGTCAGTGACGCTGGGCTTTACCGGTGGTATCGCCATCGTGATCGCCACCTTGCAGATCAAGGACTTCTTTGGCCTAAGCGTGCCCGAGATGCCGGAAACCTATCTGGGCAAGGTCGAAGCGCTGGCCGCCGCCCTGCCAAGCTGGCAGTGGGGCGATACCCTGGTGGGGGTCGCAACGCTGGCCGTGCTGCTGCTCTGGCCGCGCCTGCGTCTGCCGGTGCCTGGCCACCTGCCCGCAGTGCTGGTCGGGGTAGGTCTGGGTTTTGGCCTCCATTACTTTGGGGTGGATGTGGCCACCATCGGCAGCAAGTTCAGCTATACCCTGGCCGATGGCACTCAAGGGATGGGGATCCCGCCCATCGCGCCGACCCTGGTGATGCCCTGGGCCTTGCCCGGACCGGATGGTTTGCCAGTTGAATGGAACCTGGCGGCTGTTGAGCGGCTGCTGCCTGCCGCCTTCTCCATGGCAATGCTGGGGGCGATCGAGTCGCTGCTCTGCGCCGTGGTGCTCGATGGCATGACCGGTCGCAAACACAGCTCCAACGCCGAACTGGTGGGGCAGGGGCTTGGCAACATCTTCGCCCCCTTCTTTGGCGGCATTACCGCTACCGCCGCTATCGCTCGCTCTGCCGCCAACGTGCGTGCCGGTGCTACGTCCCCCATCTCGGGGATCGTCCATGCGCTGGTGGTGCTGGCCGCCATTCTGGTGCTGGCCCCCTGGCTCTCCTGGTTGCCGCTCTCGGCCATGGCTGCCTTGCTGCTCATCGTGGCCTGGAACATGAGTGAAGCGCACAAGGTGGTGGAGCTGATCCGTCGCGCGCCCAAATCCGATGTGCTGGTGCTGCTGGTCTGCCTGTCACTCACCGTCATTTTCGACATGGTCATCGCCATCACCTTCGGGGTGATCCTGGCCTCCCTGCTCTTTATGCGTGAAATCGCCAAGATGACCAAACTGCACGATTTGGCCGAGCACAAGCGCTATGCCCACGAGGTGCCGGACAACGGCCTGCTCTACAAGATCAACGGCCCGCTCTTCTTTGCCGCGGCCGAACGGGTCTTTGCCGAGCTGGAAGCGCAAGTGAAAGGGCACCAGGTGCTGGTGTTGCAGATGGAGGCGGTTTCCATCCTCGATGCGGGCGGCCTGTCTGCCTTCCTCCACTTTGGCAAGCAGATGGCCAAAGCCGGGGTCGAGTTGCGGGTGGCCGAGTTGCAGTTCCAACCGCTCAAGACCCTGGCCCGTGCCAAGGTGCGGCCGCAGCCCGGCAAGCTGGAATTCTACGGTTCGCTGGAAGAGGCGCTCAAAGGTGAACATTTGCACGAAGCGGCAGTAAATTGATTGAAAGGGATACGAAACGGCATATTTTTGGTCACTTGGTTCGGATATTGAGCAAACGAACGCAAAAAGTAAAAAATTGCATTGACCAAAAGCCATCGTATCCCTTACATTACGCCCCGTCGCCGCGGCATGGTCCGCCAGCGAATGTGCAGCTCAAGCACATAAAACAGTGAGCAAAAATTTGGTGAGGTGTCCGAGTGGCTGAAGGAGCACGCCTGGAAAGTGTGTATACGGCAACGTATCGAGGGTTCGAATCCCTCCCTCACCGCCAAACAGTAAACCCCTGCTTTAGAGCAGGGGTTTTTCTTTATGCATGATTTATTATGCGCCCCGACTATCTCAACTGTTGGTGGTTTGCATATCAGTTGATCGCATCATTCTGAAGATGGTGGGATCTTCTTCCGGTACCCTCAGATGTAAGAGAGGGTCATGGAGACCACTCTTGCTCGGATTAATGGCGTTTTCCCCATTTGCATCGAGACCTGTCCCATCTAGCCAAACGCGTATCTATAAAAACAAGCAATATCTGCAGCATTTGCCTCTTCTGGATTGCCCGGCATGGTTGAATGCCATGCCAGCCAGATATTGCTCAAACCTCATCATTTCAAGCAGACAGCCTTGGGACAGAGCCTTAGTTCAGAGTAAGCCCCGCATCAACAATGAAATCTTGGCCGGTACAGCCATTGGATTCGTCAGAACCCAGGAAGAGGGCCATGCGAGCACAATGTGAGCCATCGAGACGGAATTTGAGTGCTTGCAGTTCGACAAACTGGTTCACCGCGGCAGGGTCGAGTTGCGCCCACATCGCATCCTGTTTGGGGGTACGGATTGCGCCTGGGACCAGGCTGTTAACCCGAATGCCTCTTGCGCCCAACTCCTGCGCCAGGGTACGGGTAAAACCATGGATAGCGGCTTTTGACAGGGAGTAGCAGACTCTCCCGGGGCGGCCCCGCATCCAGTTGATGGATCCCATATTGATGATGCTGCCGCTCCCTTTTTGCTCCATGCCTGGCAACACGGCTTGGATCGCAAACAACTGGTGACGCAGATTGATATTGATGCGGTTTTCGAAATACTCCTCGGTCAGATCCTCAATTTTATGGTGATCATCGCTGCCCGCGTTGTTGATCAGGATATCGACACTGCCCAGCTGTTGTTCAATGGTCGTAAAACACGCTTTGAGCAGAGTCAGGTCGGTGACATCGCAAAACAGAAACAGGCAGTCGAGCTCATGCGCGAGTGCTTCGCCTGCAGATTTATCAAAATCGAGGAAGGCGACTTTGGCACCTTGGCTGACAAAGGCGCGCACCAACTCTTCGCCAATGCCACTGGCGCCACCTGTGATAACGGCGACCTTGCCGGCAATAGAGTGATATTGTACTTGCTGGGAATAGTTCATAACTGCTCTCCGTGAGTCATAGATTGAATTCATCTGGCAACATTAGAAAAAGTATTTAACACCAATACGGATCCGGTATGCCTCTGCATCATAGGCAATATTTCTATCGTACCACTGTAATTCCAGATAAGGCATCCATTGTGGATTGATTCGATAGCGGGTTTGACTGGTTAGCTCCCAGTGATGATCTTTCCCATTAGCACTGTTGAAATTATTGACGCGAGAAAAATAGTGCGATTCAAAAGTATGGGTCAAAGCTGGTGTTATTTTATTGACAATATACAGTGCGTATTCATTGGTATCGTTATTATCGCCATAACCATCAAGATCCGTAGTTAGATAATTTTGATGATTGTAACGGTATCGTGCAATAACGGAAAAGTTATCGGTAAAGTTGTACTTTCCATCCAGATACGCAGAGCCACCAGAGCAAGAGCTAGAGGAGTTAACCAAACCACCGGCATTGACCGAGAGTTTGGTGGTTAAATTTAATAGCGGATACCACCCTTCAATTTCGTTATAACTGTGCTTTAGCTTGTCTAGTTTATCGGTATTATACGCATTGCTGGCCATAATGCCGGCACCAGATTCCCAGTTATAGCCGAGTCGCAACAATAACTCATGTTGGTCGGTAGCAAAGTTAAATGCCTCACGGCTTTCAAAATAACCGCCTGCGAAAGCTGCGTTGCAGCATATAAGAGGGATTAAGCATATTTTGGGGTGGATACGCATAGTGATTGACTCGCCAATGGTAAGTTGATATTAAATCGTACAGCGATTGGCATGAGGTAAATTAATTACCTCATGCGATGGTTTTTATCAGCCAGCTATTGAATGTTTTGCTTTACCAACTTATAAGTGGCACAGAAATCCTCACGGCCCAAACCGTTATTCAGGCCTTGCTGGTAAATGTTATTCACCAATTCGACTCCGGGCAGGGTCAGCGCTTCTTCGCCCATGAGGTTCTTCATAATGCCGATATCTTTGGCCATGTTCTCCAGCGAGAAGACAGTGTTGTAGTTCTCGGCGATCAGGGCACCTATCTTGCTGGTCAGATAGAAGTTGCTGCCGCCACCGTAAGAGACGGCGGTGTTGAAGCTCTCTTTATCGATGCCGAAATGATCGGCGGTGGCCAGCATTTCGTTGACACTGTTCTGAATTTGGGCGACCAAGGTGTTGTGCAGCACCTTCATGATCAAACCACGGCCGTTGCCCCCCAGGTGGATCTGGTTGCTGCCCATCATGGCTAGCAATGGCTTGACCTTTTTGTAGGCGGACAGGTCGCCACCTATGTAGATCCCGAGCTCGGCAGCCACGGCGGCAGGGACCGATTTGACCACGGGCGCATCGAGCATCACGGCACCGGTTTCTGCTACCTGGCGGGATAAGGCGATTGACACTGCCGGGTCAATGGTGGACATGTCGATGGTGATCTTGCCGGGGCCAAGGTGTGGCAGCAGTTCGGTATAGACCGCTTTGACGTGTTCGGAGCGCGGTACCATGGAGATGATCACATCCGCATCGGCTGCCAACCTGGCAATGGAAGGGGAGGCGATGGCGCCTGCATCGACCACCCGGGCGACAGCCTCCTGATTGATATCGAATACCAACACATTGCCATCAAATTTTTTGACGATGTTCTTTGACATCGCTTCGCCCATCAGACCAAGACCGATAAAGCCGATAGTTTTCATCCGTTGTTTTCCTTAAATGTGGGTTTAGCAAGACCGGCGATGTCAACACGCATGCTGAACAGCGCACCTGAGAGCGGACGTGCTGCCAGTTCGGCGGCGTCCATATTTTCGCGAGTGGTGGTGATGAAGAGGGTCTTCATGTCTTCACCACCAAAACAGACCATGGTGGGGCAACGTACCGGCAAGGGATATTCGGCCAGCAATACCCCCTCTGCAGAGAAGCGGGCGATACGATGGCCATCAAACAGGGCGCTCCAGTAGCATCCTTCGACATCGATTGCAGCCCCATCCGGGCGCCCTTCGTCGGCGCGGGCTGCAAACTCGCGCAGCAGTTGCCGTTGACCGAGTGAACCGTCGCGGGCCAACGGAGTGCGATAAAGGCGGCGGTTGGGGGTATCAGTGGTGTACATCCAGCGCATGTCTGGGCTGAATGCCAAGCCATTGGCTCCCAGAATGTCGCACTGGATCACCGACATCTGCAGCTCGGCATCAACCCGGCATAGCAGGGCGCCGTTGTAATCTCGTGGGCTCCAGTAAGTGCCCGCATAGAAACGACCCGCCTGATCGGTACCGCCATCATTAAAACGGGCCAGCGCTGGGTTATTGGGGTTATCGGCGACTTTACGCTCAATTTGCCCGTGTTGATCACACAGATAGATCCCGGTGCGCATCGCTGCGATAAAGCCACCCTGTTCGCGCAGGGCAAAACAGCCCACTTCTTCGGGGAAGGGGATTGTCGTCATGGCGCCGCTTTCGGGGTGATAGCGGTGCAGGCAACGCTCGAGAATATCGGTCCAGTAGAGCGCCTGTTCAGCAGTGCTCCAGGTCGGGCACTCGGGCAGATGGCCGCGGTAGTCGGCAAGTAGCAGAGCAGGATTAGGCATAGTGAGAAACCTCAAGCAGCATGGAGATCTGCAACTGCCCATTGGCTGGCACAGTGGCCATGGCCAGCGCAGGGTCACCAAAGCCACCGTTGTTGATGGCATCATTGATATGAGAAACCGGCTCGATGGCGATGAAGTCACGATCGGCGGGCGGCAGAAACAGGATGGCGTGAGGCGCATCGGGTGAGCTCAGGGTCACCATCAGCTTCTCATCTGGCCAGCGCACCCGTGCACAGCCACTCCAGTGATGGAAGCAGTTATCGACACTGGCGGGTTCAGGTTTGCGCCAAGTGCGATAGTTCCATTGGGTCGGTAGTGGCGCGAGACCAGTGGGCAGGGACTTGTGGTCGTTGAGTACCACACCGCCTGCGTCGAACTGGATCTCGGCGTGCGCCGCACGGGGAAAATAGGGGTGAAAGCCCAGCCCAGCCGGGACAGCGTGATCGGCCAGATTGTGGTAAGTGAGTATGATATGCAGCGCATTCTCTTGCAGGGTGAAGCGCTGAGTTGCCCGATAAGGCCAGGGCCATTGCGCCGCGGATGCTCCCTGTGCGTCATGGTGCAGGGTCAGCACGACAGAGTCATCATCTGCATCCCCTTCTTGCCATGGCTGCTGCCAGCCGTTGCCATGAATTGAGTGGGGATGATCGCCAAAGTTACGCAGCAGGGCGTAATCATATCCGGCGAAGTGAAACCGTCCATGAGCAATACGGTTGGAGTAAGGTACCAGGGGAAAACAGCCCCCCTGGTTGACTGTGACGTTCTGACCATCGGGCAGGGAGCGCAAGATCTCCCTGCCATGCCAGGTCAGTTTGCCGATAGCGCCACCAAGCTCGGGGATGAGCTCCAGATCAAGCGGGCCGCTTTGGCGGTGAAGCCTCTTCATCAGTAAACCTCGCCACCGGATATGCTCAGACGTTCCCCCCGGATCGCGGCGAGCTGTTCACGGGCGCGAGCCAGCAGGTAACTCATGTCGGAGCCGAGCGCCACGAAGCTAAAACCCATCTCTTGATATTTGTTCACCAGCTCGGGGTTGCCACCGACGATCCCGCAAGGCAATCCCAAGCGCTGGCACTTCTCCAGCCCTTCACGGATCTTGGCTTGCACCTCGGGGTGAGAGGGATTGCCAATATGGCCCATGGCTGCGCTCATATCGCCGGGGCCGATAAAGAAGCCGGTCACTCCTTCAATGGCCATCTCTTCCATGGCATCAATGGCGTCAGGGGTCTCAATTTGCAGGATAAGGCAGAGCTCTTCCCGGGCTTTACGCACGAATTCGGGTTCGGCACCGTAACCGGACGCACGATGCACCGCGGCAAAGCCGCGTTTGCCTAGGGGAGGGTAGTAGGCCGCCTCTACCGCTTTGCGGGCTTCTGCTGCACTGTTGACAAACGGCACCATCAGCGACGTTGCACCGCCATCAAGCGCCCGTTTGATCAACACAGTGTCGTTCCAGGCCAGGCGGTAGAGTGGGGTGGTGGCCGGGTTGCTGGCACGAATGGCGCGATCGATACGGATCGCATCCAGGCTATCGACCGGCACATGTTCCTGGTCCAGCACCAAGAAATCGAAACCGACAGTCGCCATGGCTTCCGCCACCGTATCGCTGCCAGTCATCATCCAGGTGCCCAGTGGGCGTGGACCTTGAGTAATCGCAAGTTTGAACGGATTCATTGTTTGCTCCTTTAGAAAATCGGGGGCTCGGGCACTTTGCTGCCAGCCTGGAGGAAATCGAAGTCACAGCCCTGATCGGCCTGGGTCACATGTTGTTGATAGAGTGCGGCATAAGAGCGTTCATAAACTTTGTGTACCGGTTTGAGCGTGCGGCGGCGCTCGGCCAGCTCTTCATCACTGACCAGCATGTTGAGGCGGCCATTGGCGATATCGAGCTCGATGAGGTCACCGGTACGTACCAGTGCCAGTGGGCCACCAATGGCCGCTTCAGGGGCAACGTGCAGGATACAGGTGCCATAGTGAGTACCGGACATGCGGGCATCGCTAATCCGCACCATGTCGGTGACGCCTTGTTGCAGCAGCTTTTTCGGGATCGGCAGGTTGCCCCACTCCGGCATGCCCGGCGCGCCGACCGGGCCGGCATTGCGCAGGATAATCACTGATTCCTTGGTTACCTCCAGGGCGGGGTCATCGATGCGATCCGAGAGCTCTTGATGGCTGTCGAAGACGATGGCAGGGCCCTTGTGGTGGCGCAGTTCGGGTTTGGCGGCAGATGATTTCATCACAGCCCCGTTGGGGCACAGATTGCCGCGCAATACTGTCAATGCACATCCACGGGAGAGCGGTACCACAGGGTTATCTAGCGAGCGGATCACGTTGTCGTCATAACAGGTCGCGTTGGCAATCCACTGTGCAACGGGACGATTGGTGACCCCGATCGCATCGAGGTGGAGGAATGACTCCACCTTTTTCAGCTGGGCCATCAGACCGCCGGCGAAGAAGAACTCCTCCATCAACTGATCACCAGAGGGAAACAGATTGGCCAGCACAGGGACTTCCCGTGCCACCGACTCCATGTCTTCCAGAGTGAGGTTGATGCCCGCCCGGTTGGCCATCGCAATCATGTGGATCGCGGCATTGGTGGAGCCGCCGAGCGCCATGTAGGCCACTACGCCATTGAGGAAGTTGGCTCGGGTCAGCCAGCGGGAAGGTTTGTGATCATGCCACACCATGTCGACGATGATTTGGCCGCATTGGGCTGCCATCTGGACGTGTCGCGAGTCAGCGGCGGGGATGGAGCTGGCCCCCGGCAACATAAAGCCCATGGCATCGGCGATGGAGGTCATGGTGGATGCTGTGCCCATGGTATTGCAGGTGCCGATGGAGCGAGTCATCGCCCCCTCCAGCTCGATCCAGTCATGCTGGGTAATGGCCCCCAAGCGCAATTGATCCCAGAACTTCTTGGTATGGGTACCGGCACCGGTGACATGACCGCGCCATTTGCCGCTCGACATGGGGCCGGCGGGGCAGAAGATCACTGGCAAGTCCATCGAAATGGCGCCCATCAGCAGGGCTGGCGTGGATTTGTCGCAACCGCCGAGCAGCACAGCCCCATCGATCGGATGCTGGCGCAGCAGCTCTTCTGCCTCCATCGCCAGAAAGTTGCGATAGAGCATGGTGGTCGGCTTGACCAATACTTCCCCGACCGACAGCGCGGGCAATTCAACGGGGTAGCCTCCCGCGGCCCAGACGGCTCGCTTGACGGCCTCGGCGCGCTCACGCAGGTGGCTATGGCAGGGGCTCATTTCACTCCAGGTATTGATGATCCCGATCACGGGCTTGCCCATGAATTCGTCGCGGTTCAAGCCACTTTGCTGACTGCGTTGACGATGGGCGAAGGCTCGGATGGTGTCGGGGGCATACCAGCGTTGGCTACGCAGCGCCGAGATATCGAGCTTGGCCAGGTTTTCACTGTTGAATGACATAGGAATAGCGCTCTCTTTGTCTGATTTGGTTAAGGATTAATTCAATAAAAACAGCATGTTAAATTCAGCCATTCTGACCCGCACGAAGAGGGGGGGGGTCAGGCGATGGAGTAGATTGTTCACTCATTCGGTGATGGGGTTTCCGGGGAGAAGCAAGGGCATGGCGTTGTGCCAGCTCCCGGACGATCTGTTGATAGCGAGCATCAGTGAGCGGGTAGAACAGCAACATCAAGGCAGCAGCGCAAATCAGGGCACAGATCGGGTAGAGAAACATCAGATTGGCGATGCTGCTTTGGGTCTCGGTGCTTTGCGTCGCGTTGGGAACATAGTCTGACCATGCCAGCACCAGCCCGGGAATGAGGCCCGCAAGCGCGGCCGAACATTTGCGGCAGAAGGTCAGACTGCAGTAGACCAGCCCTTCTGTGCGGATGCCGGTTTTCCATTCCCCATACTCGACGGTGTCAGAGATGAACGCCCAGTTGAGACTGTTGACGAAAGCGGATCCCCACAGGGCCAGGGAGGTGAAGAGGATGTAATCGAGAGCACTCTCGCTGTAGAGGTAGTTGAGCAGGTCACCGCATATCCACACGCCAATGCCGGCCAGATAGACAGGCAGTTTGCCAAAACGGTGCACGGCAAAGGGGACCAGCAATACCCCCAGGTAGATACACCCTATGCTGATGAAGCTCATGTAGGCGATCATCGATACGTCGCCAATCACATATTGGGCGTAAAAAACCTGAACAATCAGCTTGGTGTTGAACGCTGCTAGCGTCAGCAGATTGGCCAGCGCCAGGATGCCCAGCGGACGGTTTGCCAGCACGGCCCGTGCGTTGGTTTGTACTGCCGAAAACCCCGATTCGTTGACAACCGATGGCAGCACATGGCGTTCACGAACTCTGCTGTAGCAAAAGAGTACTGCTGCAGCCCCCATGACCGAATAAATCAGTACCGCAACGCTATAGCCGACCTGTGGTTTGTCAAACAGCAATACCAGCGGCATGAACCCCACCGAGCAGAGCAGTAATCCGGTATTGGCTCCGCCCTGGCGCCAGGCGGCGAGCTCGGCTCGGTCCTGGAGTCGCTTGGTGAGGGCCGGGACCATGGCGCCATAGGAGGCATTGCCAAAACTGTAAAAGGCACCAAACATCATGAACAGCAGGGTAAACAGTACTGTTTTAGCGATGACCGGGAGCTCAACGCTGGTAAACAGGGCGGTGTTGATAAGAGCCAGTGGCACTATGGTCCAGAGCAGGAAGGGGCGAAATTTACCTCTGGGGCCGAGCTCGGAACGATTATCCAGCACGCTGCCGGTCACCAGATCGGTGCAGGCGGTAAAGAACTTCGAAACCAGAAAGATTGCTCCGGCCCATGCTGCCGGAATGGCTGCCACATCGGTCAGGAAGATCAGCAAATAGAGAGTTGTGCAGTTGAGCAGGAAGTTATAGCCGAGATCACCCACTCCGTAGGCCATCTTTTCCTGCCATGCCAGACGGTCACTTGCCACATTGCGATATGTCATGGGATCACATCCTTGAAGAGAGCAACAGCGTGGCCAGCACGCCGCTGCCAGTTGCATGAGAGTCAGCTTTGGGTGGTCGCCACACGGCGGGCACCAAGGCTGGCGATGATCTCTTGATAGCGCTGCTCGTTGAGGGTGTAGAAGAGGGCCATCACCAGTGCCGTTACGATGGCCAGGCTTGCCGGGTAGATGAAAATCAGTCCGGTGATCCCGGCTTTGGCGGCATCGGTTTGCTCCACATTGGGCATGTAGCCAACCAGTGCCAGAGCAAACCCGGGGACGAACCCTGCGATAGCTTGCGAACACTTTCTAAAGAAGGTCATGCCGCAGTAGACCAAGCCTTCGGTACGGGTACCGGTTTTCCACTCACCGTACTCAACGGTATCTGAGACAAACGCCCAGTTAAGGCTGTTGACGAAAGAGGTGCCAAAGAACGCCAGCGAGGTGAACAGCACGTAACTCATGACGGTGCCACCGAACAGGTAGTTGGCAATGTCGCCGGAGATCCACAGGCACAATCCGGCCAGATAGACAGGTTTTTTGCCAAAGCGGCGTACCAGCGCAGGCACAGACAACACCCCGAGGTAGATGCACCCCATGCTGACAAAGCTCATGTAAGAGACCATGGAGACATCACCCAGAATGTACTGGGCGTAGAAGACCTGCACGGTGAGTTTGACGTTGAATGCGGAGAGGGTCAGCAGGTTGGCTACTGCCAGCACCAGCAACTGGTTGTTCTTGAGTACCGCCTTGAGCCCCTCCTTGATGGTGGGCTTCTCGACGATCTGGTCAGGGTCATTACCTATGATGGTGTGGTGTTCTTTGACGTTGAGGTAGCAAAAGAGCACCGCCGCCAAGCCGACCGAGGTGTAGGCCAGGGCTGCCACCATGTAGCCGGTCTCCTGGGATTCAAACAACATGGCGATGGGCATGAAACCGACGGTGGCCAGCAACAAGCCAGTGTTGGCTCCGCCCTGACGCCAGGCTGCCAGCTCTGCGCGATCCTGAACGTTTTTGGTCATAGAGGGCACCATGGCGCCATAGCTGGCATTGCCCAGGCTAAAAAACAGGCCAAAGGCCATGAAGCAGACAATGAACAGGGTGGTCTTGGTCTCGCTGTCGAGCTCAAAATTGCAAAACAGCAACATGTTGCAGATAAACAGCGGCACTATGGTCCAGAGCAGCATCGGACGAAACTTGCCGCGAGGTCCGAAGCTCTTGCGGGTGTCGAGGAAAATGCCGGTGCCCAGGTCGGTGAAGCCGGTGAACACTTTCGCCACCAAAAAGATGACGCCTGCCCACGCCGCATTGATACCTGCTACATCGGTCAGAAATTTAAGCAGATAGAGGGTGGTGATATTCAATACAAAGTTGTAACCAAAATCGCCGACGCCATAGGCAAGTTTTTCCCTAAAAGGCAGTCTGCTTTCGATATGCGCCTGAACAACCATTTTATTCTCCATAGTGTGGAACCCATCCGGCCTGCCAATAATCGTAGCGATGCGATTGTTGGCGCAAGGGTGATTGTTGAAAAGTGGGATCCAGATCGAGAGATTGCGCTGGTGGTTAAGGATTCTCTTAAAAATGGTGTTTACAAATGGGCCAAGCGTTTTCATGTGGCGGATGTTGATTGGTGATCGAGATCGCTGTTTGGGTTTTACGTGATTGAAATGAAATCGTAGCGCTATTATTGTGTTTGCGAGCAAGCGGGGATGGCCCGACTAAACAGGAGCTTATGCAATGCAACTCGAATTTTCGTCACAGGCGTTAACGATTCAGCACCAGCAGCAGTTGTTATTTTCTCATCAAGCGGATGTCCCAGCGTTTTATATAGGCAAGGGCCGGGAAAAAATGGAAATTTATCGCGGCAATTTTGATATCGAAGACTATATCGAGTCTCGCGTCGCATTGACTCATATCGAACAGGTTGACAACAACCTGTTTGTTTTTGCCCCGAATGCCTTGACCCCGGCTTTGTTACAGGTGGCTGTGGTGTGTGATGGCGATGATGTGATGCTTTATCCGACCATACTGAACGAGGCATATAACCGCTTTTGGGTCAGATTGCCGGCCGAACGTAAAGAGCATGTCTGGGGTTGTGGCGAGCAGATGTCCTATTTTGATTTGCGTGGCCGTCACTTTCCGTTGTGGACCTCAGAGCCCGGTGTTGGTCGCCATCCCCACAGCGAGATCAAATGGAAAGCCGATGTGATGGGCAAAGCCGGTGGGGATTACTACCACACCAACTATCCGCAACCCACGTTTGTCTCCTCTCGTAAATACAGCTGCCATATCGACACCACCGCTTATGCCGATTTCGATTTTCGTCACGAAGGGTTTCATGAGCTGCAAGTGTGGGCGATCCCGCAGGCCATCGAGTTGCGCACCGCAGAGAGCTATCTGGGCATTATCGAAAAACTGTCCGCCCGGTTTGGCCGCCAGCCCAGGTTGCCTGAGTGGGTTTACAAGGGGGCGATCCTTGGTCTGAAGGGGGGAGAGGTCAATACCTTCAGTCGTCTGGAAAACGCCCTTGACCATGGTATCAAGGTTTCGGGTTTGTGGAGTGAAGACTGGTGCGGCTTGCGGGTCACCTCGTTTGGCAAGCGCCTGTTCTGGGACTGGGATTGGCAGCACCATCAGGATCGCTACCCCAATCTGCCCGCCAGGATCAAGGCGCTCAATGACCAGGGCATCGAGTTCATGGCCTACGTCAACCCCTACCTGTGTGAAGATGGCAAGCTGTTTCCGATCGCCAAAGAGCTCGGCTATATGGCGCTGGACAAGGATGGTCAGGTTGCGCTGGTCGACTTTGGCGAATTCTATTGCGGCTGTATCGACTTTACCAATCCAGACGCCATGGCCTGGTTCCGTGATACCGTGCTGCGTAAAAACATGCTGGACATGGGGATCAAGGGGTGGATGGCTGACTTTGGCGAGTACCTGCCGACCGATAACATCTACCTGCACAACGGTGTCGATGCCAAGCTGATGCACAATGCCTGGCCGACTCTGTGGGCCCAGTGCAACGCTGACGCGATCGCTATGAACGGCCAAACCGGTGATGCCCTGTTCTTTATGCGAGCCGGTTACACCGGGGTGCAGCAATACTGCCCGCTACTGTGGGCAGGCGATCAATGTGTCGATTTCAGCCGTCACGACGGTCTGGTCACGGTGATCTCGGGGGCGCTCTCCTCCGGTATGTTGGGGAACGCTTATCACCACTCGGATATCGGTGGCTACACCTCACTGTTTGGCAACCGTCGAACCAAGGAGCTGTTTGACCGCTGGGTTGAAATGGCTGCCTTTACCCCAGTCATGCGTACCCACGAAGGTAACCGCCCTGATGAGAACTTCCAGTTTGACCAGGATGGCAGCACGTTGGCGCATTTTGCCCGGATGACCCGAGTTTATTGCCACCTGACTCCTTACTTACGTAGCCTGGTGGATGAAGCGGCTGAGAAAGGGTATCCGGTTCAACGTGCCATGATGCTGCATTTTGAACATGATCCCGAGGTCTACGTCATACAGGATCAATACCTCTATGGGTCAGAGTTGCTGGTGGCACCGGTTCACCAAGGGGATGTGCGTGAGTGGACAACTTACCTGCCTGCAGGTGAGCAGTGGACTCATATCTGGAGCGGCCAGCGCTTTACAGGGGGCCAGCGGGTCACTCTGCCTGCACCGATTGGCCAGCCCCCAGTGTTCTATCGTGCCAAAAGTCCCTGGGCTTCGCTGTTTGCCGAGCTAAAGGATCTGGCGTAAATCGCACCGGCGTTCGCCATAGAGGATGCGACCCGGATAACCCATGGCCGTGACAATGTTCACGGCCATTATGTTTCACCAGAGGAGCAGAGCAGCATGATTGACACTCTTGACGTTGTGCAAAACCCCAGCCAGGACGACATCGATTTTTTACGAGACAATCTGATCACAACCAATCGTGAGTTTGTCGGTGAACAGATACGTCGCCCACTTGCCATCTTCTATCAGGATGAGCAGCAACGTCGTGCCGGAGGATGCAGCGGCCATACCTACGGCAACTGGCTCTATATCGAGTATCTGTGGGTGGCCAGCAGTCTGCGGGGGCGCGGTGTAGGAGGCCGGTTATTGGCAGCGATGGAGCAGGCTGCCCGCGAGCGCGGCTGCCGTTTTTCACAGCTCGATACTTTTAGTTTTCAAGCAAAGCCTTTTTACCAAGCGCGGGGGTATTCAGTCGTCATGACGTTGGAAAAGTGCCCGGTGTTTCATCAGCGATATTACTTAACCAAAACCTTGTAGCGCTGGCAGTAACTGGTGCCCTGCTTAAAAATATCTGACGCAATGGATAGTGTTCTGGTAGATACATGGGGGGCATTTATCTTCATGGGCTATTTATCAAGGCCATGGTTTTGTGATGGATCATGGTGTGACTATATTGGCTTGGTCACAAAACAAACCGGGTACTCTGTCTGGGGATCAAGTCAAATCCGGCATCAATGATCTCGCCTCTATAATCGGGATCGCGAGCCATCCGTAACATCATGGATGCAGCCTGGCTGGCAACAGAGTGAATATTGATATTGATACTGGACAAGGTCACGGGGGCCAGATAACCGCTGCCTGGAAAATCGCCAAACCCGATGATAGAGAGTTGCTCTGGTACCGGGATATTGCGTGCAATCGCCTCCATCAGCAATGCAGTACCAATGGTATCGTTTGATGCAAAAATGCCGTCGAGTTTGCGCTCTTTGAGCAGTGTCTTGATGAGTAGTTCGCGTGCGGCGGGGTAAATATTGTCGCTGTAAGGGATTTCGACCAACAAGGGATCCATACCCGCCGTCTCAAGTGCCTGGCAAAAGCCGCTGTAGCGGCTCTGCGCACGCACGTCATCGTTAAAACGGGTCGTGAAATAGGCAATTTTATGGCAGCCGGAGCGTATCAGGTAAGATGCGGCATCGTAACCCACCTGAAAATGATCTATACCGACCTGCGCGACAAACGGACTGGCTTCACCGATTTGCCATGCTTGAACCACAGGCACCGCACTGTGCTCCAGCATACGAATCGTAGTATCACTGTGCTTCGCGCCAGTGAGGGTTATGGCGGCAGGAGACCATTGTAAAATGGAGCGGATCTGCTGCTCCTCTTTTTCCATTGAGTGATCATGAGATGCGATATAGAGCTGAAAACCTGCATCACTCACGATATGTTCAATCTGCTGGACAAAGGTACTAAAGGTAATATTGGAAATGGAAGGAACGATAATTGCCATTGCCGAGCTTCGCCCGGCAGTAAACTGACTGGCAATTTTGTTGTGCACATAACCCAATTCATCAATGGCACGCTGAATTTTATGGCCGGTATTGGCTTTTACCTTGTCTGGATGACGTACATAAAGTGAGACTGTCGAGGGGGACACCTTGGCCAGGGCCGCGACATCATCAAGCTTGACGGTTTGTTTGCTTCTCGAGGACACGTGTTCTGCTTCCTGATTGGTTTTACTCGGCTCGACATCCTTCGTTATCTGAGGGAAAAGCCATCCAATAATCTCCCGACATGTATTTAAGTGTATAAAAAATAAGGCTTAAATAAAAGTGATGATTCGCTGTAGGAGGTGCGTCGGCAATTCGGGTTACTTGTATGGTAATTAGATTTTGGTTAGCCATTACAAATAAAAACGTGTTGCCAAGAGCGCTTGAGCGTTTTGGCATCCAATGTCGAAAAATGAGCCTCTTTAACTGCCATGACCCATGGCAGTTAACTGTTCAAATAAACACCGCACCACATGGTGAAGGGTGGTTACTTCAGGGTATGAGTATTTAGTGTTATGGGAATCGGTAGTTCTCATCAGCACTCTCTGCAATCGTCTAATGGGTGTTACAACCGCGTTGGATAGCTCACCGTTTAGTGCCTGGGACGTAGCGACAACCACTTGGCAGGGGGGTTATTGAGCGTGTGGCTCTGATGAAGGTAGTGGAGAGACGATCGCCTCCTGCCTGTATTGGCGCAGCAGTTTGAGGAAATCATCCGGTTCCCGATCCAGGCTGCCTACCGGGATCAACAGGTCATAACCGAGCAAGTGGCGCATGCGAATCATCCGTTGAGCCAGCATGGCCAATGCGCCATCGTAGTGCAGCCCTTGCGGGGAGCAAAAGTGACTCTCCTCCAGCCAGTCGATGCCTTGTAAGGGGTCATTTGTATGCACTGGCTGCCCATGGAGCTGCTCATTATGCAGGGCATGCAGCAACACAGGGCGCTGCTCTGTCAACAGATGCACGGCCAGTCTGGGAGTGATCAGTGTCAGAAACTCGTCATACTGTTTTATCTTGAAACCGATATAGGGCAGGGGCTGGAGATCCCAACCAACATGGATTCTGGGTTGATCGATACGCTGGATGTTGTGCCACTTCAGTGCCCAGCCGCCATATTTGTGGTGATAGTGGAGGGAGTGCTGGCATAGGGATAGGCTGATCGGGGGCTCATTGAGCTTGAACCAGCCTATCAAGGTTATCATCATGCCACTCAGTAGCAATATATAGGCCGGGAGCACCGGGCCTTCCACAAGCAACCAGAGTAGTAATAGCATCAGGCTGGTGATGAGCCCCCCGGCCCAGATCAGGGTTAGTCCGTTTCGGCGGACCAGAGGCTTTATATGTTGTGTCTCCATTTAACCTCCTTGTCCTGATGAGGGGGGCGATCTTTTATGACACCACCCGTTTGTCTTTGACCAAGTATAAGCGCCGCGTTTTTGCGCTGGCCAGCAAAGCAAATGGCAGTCATGGGCCGGCTCGGGTATAGTCCTGCGCCAATGGCGTTATCCTGTTTTGCTGACCCGTCGTGGCCCTGGTGGTGGCGAGGGGCAGGCCTGTGTAAGGAGTGTTATGAAGTTCAGTCCCCTGCTCGATGAGATGATGAAAGCCCTGCAGGTATTGCCGGGGGTGGGGCCCAAGTCTGCCCAGCGGATGGCCTTTACCCTGCTGGAGCGTGAGCGCAGCGGCGGTTTGCGTCTGGCCCAGCTGCTCTCTCGCGCCCTGACCGAGATTGGCCACTGCAGCCACTGCCGCACCTTTACCGAGAACGACCGCTGCGATATCTGCGCCAATCCCAAGCGGGAAGAGAATGGCCTGCTCTGCGTGGTGGAGAGCCCGGCGGACGTGGCGGCCATCGAGCAGACCGGCCAGTTCTCTGGTCGCTACTTTGTGCTGATGGGTCATCTGTCGCCGCTGGACGGCATAGGCCCGGAGGAGCTGGGGCTCGATATTCTCGAGCGCCGGTTGAAGGAAGAGCACATCAGCGAACTGATCCTCGCCACCAATCCGACCATCGAGGGGGATGCCACCGCCTGGTATATCGCCGACATGGCCCGTGCGGCCGGGGTGGAGGTGAGCCGCATTGCCCACGGGGTGCCGGTAGGGGGCGAGCTGGAGCTGGTGGATGGCACTACGCTTTCCCACTCCCTGATGGGGCGCCAGCGCCTCAAATAAGGGGCTGGATAGGATTGTGCCATTACGGCCTGATCAGAAAATCGGCAGTTGAATGGAAAAAGGGGGCGAATGAGCAGGATTGCACATTCGCCCCCTTGATATTTGGATCCCTGTCCCCATCTAGGTTGGGCGTATGTTCAACCCGATGTTTCTGAGGATTGGTCCATGACCCAAAGTGTTCATGCCGAAACCCACGGCTTTCAGACTGAAGTCAAACAACTGCTGAGCCTGATGGCTCACAGCCTCTACTCCAACAAAGAAGTATTCCTGCGCGAGCTGATCTCCAACGCATCCGATGCGGCGGACAAGCTGCGCTTCAAGGCGCTTTCCGATGCCTCTTTGTTCGAAAACGACGGCCAGTTGCGTGTGCGTCTGGTGGTGGACAAAGAGAAGCGTACCCTGACCATCTCCGATAACGGGATCGGTATGACCCGTGATCAGGTGATTGAGCACCTGGGTACCATCGCCAAGTCCGGCACCGCAGAATTCTTCAAAAACCTCTCCGGCGATCAGGGTAAGGATTCCCAGCTGATCGGTCAGTTCGGGGTCGGTTTCTACTCCGCCTTTATCGTGGCCGACAAGGTGACCGTGGTGTCCCGCGCCGCCGGTACTGCTCCGGAGCAGGGCGTACAGTGGGAATCGGAAGGGGAAGGCTCCTTCACCGTCGCTGATGTGACCAAAGAGGGTCGCGGTACCGACGTCATCCTGCACCTGCGTGCCGAAGAGGACGAGTTCCTCGACGATTGGCGTTTGCGCTCCGTGGTGGGCAAATATTCCGATCACATCAGCGTGCCGGTCGAAATGTTCAAAGAGGGCACCCCGGATCGCGAAGAGGATGGCGAAACCATCGTCGGCACCCCGGGCGAGTGGGAGCAGGTCAACCGCGCCACGGCACTGTGGACCCGCAACCCGAAAGATATCAAGGACGAGGAGTATCAGGAGTTCTACAAGCACGTCGCCCACGACTTTGAAGATCCGCTGCTGTGGGGTCACAACCGGGTGGAAGGGGCGCAGGAGTACACTAGCCTGCTCTACGTGCCGGCCCGCGCTCCGTTCGACCTCTACAACCGCGAGCAGAAGCACGGTCTGAAGCTCTACGTACAGCGCGTCTTTATCATGGATGACGCCGAGCAGTTTATGCCGACCTACCTGCGCTTCGTCAAAGGGGTGCTGGACTCCAACGATCTGCCGCTCAACGTCAGCCGTGAGATCCTGCAGGACAACAAGGTGACCGCCTCTCTGCGCAAGGCTTGCTCCAAGCGCGTCCTGACCATGCTCTCCAAGCTGGCGAAAGACGATGCCGAGAAGTACGCCAAGTTCTGGAAAGAGTTCGGTAACGTGCTCAAAGAGGGCCCGGCCGAGGATTACGCCAACCGCGAAGAGATCGCCAAGCTCTTGCGCTTTGCCAGCACCGCTGGCGAGGGCGAAGCCCAGACCGTCTCTCTCGAGGATTACGTTGGCCGCATGAAGGAAGGCCAGCAGAAGATCTACTACATCACTGCTGACTCCTATGCCGCTGCCAAGAACAGCCCGCACCTCGAGATCTTCCGCAAGAAAGGTGTCGAAGTGCTGCTGATGTGGGAGCGCGTGGACGAGTGGCTGATGAGCCACCTGACCGAGTTCGACGGCAAGCAGCTTATCTCCGTCACCCGTGGCGAACTGGATCTCGGCGATCTGGAAGACGAAGCCTCCAAGCAGGCCCAGGAAGAGGCCGAGAAGGCCAACGCCGGTCTGGTGGAGCGGGTCAAGAAGAGCTTGGGCGATGCAGTGAAAGAGGTGCGTGTCACCCACCGTCTGACCGACTCCCCCTCTTGCATCGTCACCGACGCCTACGGTATGAGCACCCAGATGATCAAGCTGATGCGCGCGGCCGGCCAGCCGGTACCGGAGCAGAAGTACATTCTGGAGCTCAACCCTGACCACGCGCTGGTGAAGAAACTCGACACCATTGAAGACGAGGCACTGTTTGGCGAGTGGGTCACCCTGCTGCACGAACAGGCCCAGCTGGCCGAGCAGGGCGGGCTGAACGATCCGGCGAGCTTCGTCTCCCGCATCAACCGTCTGTTGCTGCAAGCCTAAGCAGCAACGCCGGTAACAGAAAGCCCACTGTATGCAGTGGGCTTTTTTGATCCCGCCGAGTGAGCTCGGCGAAACACAGCGGCAAGGGCGGCGGCCAGCGCCTCTCTATTTGCGGTATTCGTTGTTGTAGTTCTGGATGAGACGGCGAGTCACCTCATGCTGGGGATCCGCAAACACCTTGAGAGTCTTGCCGCGCTCCACCACCCGACCTTCGTGCATTACCAGCACCTCGTCGCTGATATGGCTGACGATGCCCAAATCGTTGGCTACCAGCACATAACTCAGTCCCATGGTCTCCTGCATCTCCAGCAGCAGATTGATGATCTGGGAGCGTACCGAGATATCCAGGGTGGAGAGCGCCTCATCGGCCACCACGATCTTGGGGTTGAGGATCAGCGCCCGCGCCAGCGCCACCCGCTGTTGCTGACCGGAGGAGAGCATCTGCGGATAAAACAGGGCGTGGTCCGGCAGCATCCCCACCATGCGCAGGGTTTGCACCACCTTCTCACGGCGCTCCTCCTCGGTCATCTCGGTGTTGAGACGCAGCGGGGTTTCCAGGATCTGGCCGACCCGGATCTTGCGGTTCAGCGAGGTGTTGGGATCCTGAAAAATCATCCGCAGCAGTTTGCAGCGAGTCTGGTAATCGCCATGCACCATCAGTTGGCCGTCGATGGCGATGTCGCCGCTGGTGGGTTCGATCATGCCGGCCAGAATGCGGGCGAGGGTACTCTTGCCGGAGCCAGCTTCGCCGACGATGGCGAGGGTCTGGCCCACTTCGAGATCGAACGAGAGGGGCTTGATCGCCTCCACCGCCTGACGACGGAATAGACCGGTGCGGTTCTGGTAGGTTTTGCTAAGGCCTCTGACCTGCAACAGGGATGGCTCGATCACAAGCGGGGCTCCTTCATGGGGGCATTAACGGTCATCATTTTTTCGGCTCCTCCATGTTCAGCGGGAAGTGGCAGCTGAACTGATGGCCCTTGATCTTGTTCATCAACGGAGTCTGCACGCACTGCTTCTGGGCGTAGGGGCAGCGCGGCCCCAGACGGCAGCCGATGGGCAGGTGTTGCAGCGGCGGGATGACGCCGGGCAGGGTCTCGAGGCGCGACTTGTGGCGCACCAGCTTGTCAAAGTCGGGGATCGATTTGAGCAGGGCATCGGTATAGGGGTGATGCGGGGTCTCGAGGATCTGCTCCCGTGTGCCCACTTCCACCATCTGGCCGCAGTACATCACGTTGATGGTATCGGTCAGGTTGGCGATGGCGGCGATATCGTTACTGATGATCAGGATGGTGGTATTGCCCAGCTTGTTCATCTTGTCCAGGAGTCGCAGGATCTGGGAGTGGGTGGTGGACTCCATGGCGCTGGTGGGCTCGTCGGCTACCAGCAGACGCGGCTGGTTGGCAATGGCCATGGCGATCATCACCTTCTGGCACATGCCATCCGACAGCTCATGGGGATAGGCGCGCATCACCTTGCGGTGATCCTTGACGCCGACCCGGTGCAGCAGGGCGATGGCCTTCTTCTTGCGCCACTGGAAGCGTTGCCAGAATTGCCCCTCGAACGAATCGGTCGGGATTGCCTCTTCCAGCTGGGTGCCGATCTCCTCGGAGGGGTCGAGACAGCTGATGGGGTCCTGGAAGATCATGGCGATCTCGCGACCCATGATGCGACGGCGCTCCTTGGGGGCCATGGTCAGCAGATCCATGTCGTTGAAGCGCATCCGGTCGGCACGTACCGTCCAGTTGTCCTTCTCGATGCCGACGATCACCTTGGCGATCAGACTTTTACCTGAGCCGGATTCACCCACCAGACCGCGGATCTCCCCCTCGGTCAGGGTCAGGCTCACCTTGTCCACCGCCTTGACCTTGCCTTGCGGTGTGTCGATCTCGATGGTGAGATTGCGAATATCGAGCAGCGGCATCAGTCATTCCCCTCTTTGAGTGCTTCGCGGATGCCTTCACCAACCAGGTTGGTGGCCAGCACGCTGAACAGGATAGCCATGCCCGGCAAAGTGACGGTCCAGGGTGCGAGATAGATGAGGTCACTCGAATCGGCCAGCATGGTGCCCCACTCCGGTTGAGGGGATTGTGCTCCGAGGCCGAGAAAACCGACTGCCGAGATATCGAGAATGGCCGCAGACAAGGTGCGGGTGGTCTGGGCCACCAGGGTCTCGACGATATTGGGCAAAATAGCCAGCCGCATGATCCTGAAGGGGGGCGAGCCATCGAGCCGACTGGCAATGATGTACTCCTTCTGCATCTCGGCATGCACCGCGTTGTAAGTGGCCCGGATAAAGGGGGGGATCAATGCCAGGGTAATGGCGATCAGGGTATTGCCAAGGCCCGGCCCCAGAATGGCAACCATGATGATGGCCATCAGCAGGGAGGGGATGGAGAGCAGGGTATCGAGCAGGTGGTGCAGCACGCTCGATTTCAGCCCCTTGCTCATGCCGCCGAGTATGCCGATGGCGGAGCCCACCACCATGGCGATCACCACCACGACAAGGGCACAGCCGAAAGTGAGGCGCGCCCCCACCACCAGCCGGGAGAGCATGTCGCGCCCCAAATCATCGGTGCCGAGGAAGTAGTCGATGTTGCCGGTCGCCGCCCAGGAGGGGGCGAGCAGCAGCTTGTCGGTGTGCTGTTCATCGATGCCGTAGGGGACGACCAGCGGCCCCACCAGCGTGATGAGCAGCAACAGCAAAAAGCACCAGAGCCCCGCCATCGCCAACGGATTGCGGCTGTAGGAGGCCCACGTCTGCTCAAGGGGCGAGAGGATCTTGAGCTCGGGATAGATGTTCGATTTATCTTGCATAGGATACCTGGCTCCTGGTCACGCCATGAGCGCGTTCAATCTTGTTTGGCATACAACTCTTTGCGCCGTGCCGGATAGATAAGGGTGGTCAGCAACTCGGTGCTGACGCTGGTCAGGATCACGAAACTGGCGACCACCAAGGTTGCGCCGCGAATGGCGGCGTAATCCTGCAGGGCGATGCTGCTGATGAGCCAGCGGCCGATCCCGTGCCACTCGAACACCACCTCGGTGATCATGGCGGAGGTGAGCACGCTACCCAGTTGCAGACCCAGCAGCGGCAGTACCGGCGGCAGGGCGTTCTTCAGACCATGGCGCCAGACGATCTGCGCCTTGGAAAGGCCCCGGCTCGCCGCCGCCTTGATGTAGTTCTGCTTCATCACGTCGATGAGGGAGCTGCGCACATGGCGGATCACCTCGGTGGTGGGCACCACCGCCAGCACCAGTGATGGGAGAATGAGGTGGCGCAGGGCATCGTGCAGCGCCGCTTGCCGCCAGGGCTCGTTGCTGAGCAGCACATCGATCACCGCGATGCCGGTAATGGGGGGCACGTCGTAGAGCAGGCTGATCTGGCCCGACGCCGGCAGCCAGCCGAGATCCAGCGAAAAGAGCATCACCACCAGCAGCGCCAGCCAGAACACCGGCACCGCATAGCCGATAAGACCGGCAGTCATGATGGAGAGATCCAGCGTCTTGCCCTGTGACAGGGCCGCCAGGGTGCCGAGAGGAATCCCCACCAGCAGCGAGATGGCGAACGCCGCCAGACAGAGGATCAGGGTCGCCGGGAAGTAGTGGCGGATCTCGTCCAGCACCGGCAGTCCGGAGACGCTGGAGAGCCCCAGGTCGCCTGCGAAAATGCGGCGCAGGAAGTCGGGATAGCCGCTCCAGAAGCTGAGCTGATTGCCGATCAGCCGATAGTCCAGCAGGTAGGCGACAAAGGTCAGCGCCAGCAGGGTGATGAGCAGCAGGTTGATGCGGCGCAAGGTGTATAGAAGCATGCTTACTCCCTGTGAGCCTGGTTGAAGGAGGTGCCGCCAAAGGGCATCAGCGTCAGCCCCTCGATGTCGCTGCGGCTGACCTGGGTACGCAAGGCGTGCGCCAGCGGGATCAGCGGCAGCTGTTCGTTGAGCAGGGTCTGGGCATAGTAGTAGTTGCGCAGCCGGAACGAGAGCTGGGGCGTGGTGACCGCATCATCCAGCAACTGATCGAAGGCCGGGCTACACCAGCGGCTGTAGTTGTTGCCGCGCTCCACTGCCGAGCAGCTCAGCAGCTGACGGAAGAAATTGTCCGGGTCGGCGTTGTCGGCAATCCAGCCGGAGAGCAGGCTGTCGTACTGCCCCTTGGTGAGGCGGCTTTCGATCACCGGCCACTCCCGTTGCACGATCTTGAGCTTGATCCCGACCTTGGCCAGATCGCTGCGGATCAGCTGGGCAGTCTTGACCGCATCCGGGTTGTAGGGGCGGGCGTCCGGCTGTACCAGCACCTGCATCTCGAACCCTTTCTCCAGTCCCGCCTCCTTGAGCAGCTGGCGCGCCCGTTTCAGGTCGGGTTTGCGCTCGGGCAGGCTGGGGTTGTAACCCCATGAGAGGGTCGGCAGCAGGCTGTTGGCGGGCAGGCCAGTATCGAAATAGACCGCCTGCAGCAGATTGTCGATATTGATGGCGCTGGCAATGGCCTGACGCACCTTGACGTTGTTGAACGGCGGCTTGCGGGTATTGAGGGCCAAAAAGGCGACGTTCATCCCCGACTGGACCGAGAGGCTCAGCGCCGGATTTTGCTTGATCACCGAGAGCTGGCTGGCGGAAGGGGTGCTCATCACGTCGCACTCGCCGGTCAGCAGCTTGGCCAGCCGTTTGGCGGATTTGGGGGTGATGTCGTAGACCAGCTGTTCAATCTTGGCATCGCCGCCCCAGTAGCCGGGGTGGCGCAGATAGCGGATGAACTCGTTGTGGCGATACTCCTTGAAGCTGAACGGCCCGGTGCCGATGGGGCGGCTATCCAGCAGGGCTGGCGTGCCCGCCTGCAACATCTGCTCGGCGTATTCGGCGGAGAGGATCACCGCATAGTCGCTGGCCAGGGTGGCGAGGAAGGAGGCGTTCGGCTGGTTCAGCTCGAATACCACCGTCTGCGGCCCCTTCTTGCTCACCCGTTTGATCAGCAGATCTTGCCCCAGGCTGTAGAAGTAGGGGTAATCGCCGCCGGACACATTGTGATAGGGGTGCTGCTCGTCAAGCTGGCGGGCATAGGTGAAGACCACGTCATCGGCATTGAAGGTGCGGGTGGGCTTGAACCAGGGAGTATGGTGAAACGTCACCCCCTTGCGCAGGGTCAGGGTATAGGTGAGGCCATCCTCGCTGACATGCCAGTTGGTGGCGAGCGCCGGCTCCAACGCCAGGGTGTTGGGGTTCACCTCCAGCAGGCGGTCGTAGAGCGGACGGGCACTGGCATCCAGTGTCACCCCGGAGTTGGAAACATGGGGATTGAAGGAGAGGGGGGATCCCTCAGCACAATAGATGAGTCCGGTTTTGGAGGCCTCGGGTTGCTTCTGGCAGCCGGTGACCAGCACCAGCATACCCAGCAGCAAGGGTGTGAGCATTCTCATTGTTGAACCATGTTCTTATAGGGGTTTTGTTCGCACGTTTTGATACAAATGTGCCAGCGCGAAGGCTGGCGTATTGCTGGAGTCGGCATCAACCGCGCTCCTTCACTCTTGTTCTGCATCGTTATCGCCATCCAGCAGCTGATATTTGCGTAGCATGCCACGGAACTGGTGATAGCTTAAGGCCAGCAGTTGAGCGGCTTTGCGCTGATTATACTGGGATTGCTGCATCGCTTGCTTGAGTAAATTAATCTCGTACTCCGCCACCGCCTGCTTGAGATCGAGCGGCAAGGCGAGGGGGGATGCAGATTGTACCTCGCTTCGGGCCTCTTGCGCAGGTTGCGTGACCTGTGGTCGCCAGGGGGAATCAAACGGGTTGAGCACCAGGGTCGAGAGCGGTAGTTGGGGATTGCCCTGACGATAGATGCTGCGCTCCACCACGTTCTTCAGCTCCCGCACGTTACCCGGCCAGTGGTAATCCAGCAGTAGCTGGGTTGCCTTGCGCGAGAAACCGGCAAAGAGCGGATAGCCCAGCTCCCGGGTCATGCTGTGGGCGAAGTGCTCCGCCAGCATCAGGATATCTTCCCGCCGCTCCCGCAAGGGGGGGAGGGTGATCACATCAAACGCGAGCCGGTCGAGCAGATCGTGGCGAAACTGCCCCTTGTCGGCCAGCGCAGGGAGATCCTCGTTGGTGGCGCAGACCAGCCGCACATCCACCTTAAGGGGCTTGGCCCCACCCACCCGCTCGAACTCGCCATATTCGATGACCCGCAGCAACTTCTCCTGCACCCTGGCGCTGGTGGTGGCCAGCTCGTCGAGGAAGAGGGTGCCGCCATCGGCCCGCTCGAAGCGGCCCTGATGGCGCTTGGCTGCACCGGTAAATGATCCCGCTTCGTGACCGAACAGCTCGGTTTCCAGCAGGCTCTCGCTCAGGGTGGCACAGTTGATGGTGACAAAGCTTTGATCCCAGCGCGCCGAGAGATAATGTAGGCGGTGGGCGATCAGCTCCTTGCCCGTCCCCCGCTCACCGATGATCAGCACGGGTTTGCGCAGCGGGGCGAGCCGTGAGGCCTGCTCAATGATCTCGAGAAATGCGTTGGATTCCCCCAGCAGGCTTTCCGTGGCCGTGGTCATAGTGATCCCTGTCAGTTGTAAAAGCTGGTCAATCTTACCAAAAGTTGGTGATTTTAATCATCACTTGCGCGAGGCATCTTGCAATTCGGCTATTCTGCCCCATATAAATCAACAAGTTAAATTTTGTTCCAGATTGGCACACAAGTTGCCATTGTCAATGGAGAAACAACGCCATGCCAATAACAGGAGTGCAATCATGAGTATTTTTTCCCGTCTGGCCGACATCATCAATTCCAACCTGACGGCCCTGCTCGACAAGGCAGAAGATCCCCAGAAGATGGTGCGCCTGATCATCCAGGAGATGGAGGACGAGCTGGTCAAGGAGCGTTCCAATCTGGCCCGCTTCCTCGCCAGCCAGAAAGAGATTGGTCGTCAGGTCGCCCGTCATCAGGAGCGGGTCGACGAGTGGCAAGCCAAGGCCGAGCTAGCCCTGACCAAGGGACGTGAAGATCTGGCCCGCGCCGCCCTTATCGAGAAGAAGAAACAGACCGAGTTGTCAGAGACCCTCTACCGCGAGCAGCAAGCGGTCGACAGCGGTATCGAGAAGCTGGGTGAGGAGATCCGCCAGCTCGAAGCCAAGCTGGAAGATGCCCGCGCCCGTCAAAAGGCGATGGCCATTCGCACCGAAGCGGCCAGCAGCCGTCTCAATGTGCAGAGCCAGGTAGCCCGTGGCGAGAGCCAGGCTGTGGTGAGCAAGTTTGAGCGGATGGAGCGTCGCATCGACGAAATGGAAGCGCGCGCCGATCTGGGTCAGTCCGACAAGGCGCTGGCGCAGCAGTTTGCCGAGCTGGAAGTGGACGATCAGATAAGCCGTGAGCTGGAAGCCATGCGCCAGAAGCTGGGTCAGGGCGACAGCAAAAGCGAAGGCAAACAGGGGGAGTAACAGATGGAAGATCTGCTGGGCGTATTGATGGTTCCCATGGTGGTCTTCATGGTGGTGGTGGCCCCCATCTGGCTGGTGCTGCACTATCGTGCCAAGGGGCGGATTGGCGCCGGTCTTGCCGATAGCGAGCGGGAACAGCTGCAAGGGCTGCTGGCTCGCACCGAGAAGATGCAGGAGCGAGTGGGCGCGCTGGAGTCGATTCTGGATGCGGAAGTACCCGGTTGGAGGAACAAGGTATGAGCAGTGTCAGTCGTGAAGGGCGTAACCTCTATCGCGATCCCCAGCGTGGCAAGATAGCCGGGGTCTGTGCCGGTTTGGCTGAGTATTTCGGGGTGGAGACCTGGATCGTGCGGCTGCTCGCCATCAGTGGCCTTATCTTCGCCGGTTTCATTACCTTCACCGCCTATATCGCTGCCTGGTTCCTGCTCGATAAAAAGCCGGTCACCCTCTATTCGCAAGAGGATGCCGACTTTGCCGAGGTGCGGATGAAAGCGCGCAGCTGGCAGGCGGGGATCACCCCTCATCAGGCGCTGGGCCGCATCGCGCAGGAACTTGACGCGCTGGAGCCCAGAGTTCAGCGGATCGAGAAGCTGGTGACCTCCAGGGAGTTCAACCTGCAGCGGGAGTTTCGCAAGCTGTAGTTCTTGCTGAAGCCCCCATGTCGATGGCGGCGCCTCCCGTGATGCGCCACCATCGACACCAGCTATCCAGATGCAACCACCAAGGGAGAACGGGTCAAGCCTTGATACTCAATAAACTGGAACAGAAGTTGACTCGCCTGCAACACAAGGCGAACGACGTGGTGAACCGGGTGCGGGATCGCCATATTCGGCTGGCGGTGACCGGCCTCTCTCGCAGCGGCAAAACCGCCTTTATCACGGCGCTGGTCAACCAGCTGGAACACGCGGCCATCGACGGTCGTTTGCCATTGTGGGATGCCCTGCGTCAGGGGCGCATCCTCGGTGCCCGCCGGGTGCCGCAGCTCAATGCCCACATCCCCACCTTTGCCTACGAGCGTGGTCTCGACTCCCTGTTTGGCGATCCACCTGCCTGGCCCGAGCCCACCCGCGGCGTGGCCGAGGTGCGCCTCGAAATCCGCTATCGCACCCGTCATCCTCTGCGCAAGCATCTGGGGGAGATCTCCACCCTCTACGTGGATCTGGTGGACTACCCCGGGGAGTGGCTGCTCGACTTGCCGCTCCTTGAGATGAGCTACGAGCAGTGGAGCGAACAGGTGCGCGAGCAGCTCCGTCGCCCAGAGCTGCAGGCACTTGCCACCAGCTGGCTGACCCCCGGGTGGCAGGTCGATCAGCGCTTCGAAGAGCGGCCGGTGGCTGAGCTGGCCGAGCGTTACACCGCCTACTTGCATGCTTGCAAACAGGAGCTGGGGCTGCACCTGATCCAGCCCGGCCGCTTTGTCTTGCCGGGCGAGTATGCCGGTGCCCCCATGCTGCAATTTGTCCCCTGGGTGTGGGAGATGCCTGTCGGCGAGCCCGCCGATAGCACTCTTTACGCCACTCTCAAGCAGCGCTTCGAGCAGTACAAGCAGCATCTGGTGCAGGGCTTCTACGAGCAGCACTTTGCCGGTTTTGATCGCCAGATCGTGCTGGTGGATTGCCTGCAGCCCCTCAACGCCGGGGCGGCCAGCTTTGGCGACATGCAGCAGGCCATCGCCCGCATCATGGAGAGCTTTGCCTACGGCAAGAGCAACTGGTGGCGGCGGCTCTTTTCGCCCCGTATCGACAAGTTGCTCTTTGTGGCGAGCAAGGCCGATCACGTCACCCCCGAACAGCATGCGCCCATGGTCTCCCTGCTCCAGCATCTGGTACGCAGCGGCCGCGGTCAGGCCCGTTTCGAGGGGATCACCACCGAGTGTCTGGCGCTCGCCGCCATCAAGGCGACCGAGGTGGGCAAGGGGGTGGCCAATGGCCGCGAGTTCCCCGCCATCCGTGGCACCAGCCTGAGCGGTGAGCCGCTGCTGCTGTTCCCCGGGGAGGTGCCGCCCCATATTCCACCCGCGCAGTGGTGGAACAATCAGGGCTTTGATTTTCAGGCGTTTCGCCCCATGCCCATGAGTCCCCATCAGGCGCTGCCCCATATCCGGCTCGATGCGGCGCTGGAGTTTCTGCTCGGGGATCACCTCGAATAACGGTGTGCGGCTCGGGTTTGTTTCCTGCGCCGCCCGCAGGAGACTGTTTTCAGGAGAATAAGGCGATGAACGATCAGATAAAAGAGCGGCCACCGCTGCAGGGCAAGGTGATCCTTGAGCCTGCCATGACGGTGGCCAGTGACGAGCGACCGCCCGCACCGGCTCAGCGGCTGGAGGAGGCGAGTTTCGAGCGCCTCGACGAGCTGGACGAGTTCACCGAGGTGGAGAGCGCCCTCGTCAGCAAACCGCGCCGCCGCCATCGGCTGCTGGCGTGGGGGCTGGGGGCAGTCGGTCTGCTCTCGTTGGGCCAGTATGGCGCCTTTCTTTACGATCAATTCCTCACCACCCCGCTCTGGGGCAGCGCCTGGCTGGCTGCCTCGGCGCTGGTGGCGGCGGGCACCGCCAGCGTGGTGGGGCGCGAGTGGCTGCGGCTGCACACTCTCAAGCGGCGTCAGGATGTGCGCTCGCGAGCAGAAGATCTGCTGGCCCATCAGGGAGTCGGGCAGGGGCAGGCCTTTTGCGAAGGGTTGGCGGTCAAAAGTGGCGACAAGGGGCGCGAGGGGTATCAAACCTGGCTGGCCCAGCTCGACGAGAGCCACAGCGATCGGGAGGTGCTGACCCTTTACAGTCAGCTGGTATTGAGCGAACGCGACAAACTGGCGCAGGCGCGGGTGGCCAAATGGTCGGGGGAGGCCGCTGTGCTGGTGGCGCTCAGCCCGCTCGCCACCGTCGACATGATGCTGATGTTGTGGCGCAACCTGCGGATGATCGAGGATATCGCCGATGTCTATGCCATCGAGCTCGGCTACTGGAGCCGCATACGTCTGATCCGTCAGGTGTTTCGCAACATGCTCTACGCCGGTGCTACCGAGCTGGTGACCGAGGTGGGGATGGACTTGCTGGGCGCCGAGTTTGCCGCCAAGCTCTCTGCCCGCGCGGCGCAAGGGGTGGGGGCCGGGCTGCTCACCGCCCGTCTTGGCCTGCGCACCATCGAAGCGTGCCGTCCGCTGCCCTGGTGTGCGGACGAAAAACCCAAACTCGGCGAGCTGCGCAAGCGGCTGATCGGCCAGCTGGCGGGGTATCTCAACAAATCCTGATAGCCCTGTCTGCACCTTGCTGCGATGACCCATGCCCCTGTCGTGCTCGCCAAGCCGCAGGGGCATGGTTTTAATCGGCAGGTCATTGAGTTGGCAGCAGTGCCCGGTTTTGGCGAGACGCCCGTTTACGGTTAAGCTGGCAGTCAATCTTACCAATCACACCAATAGTACCAATCGGCAAGGATGCCTGATGAACTTTACCTTTCGCCAGATCCGTTATTTTGTGGCCGTGGCCGACAGCTTTTCAGTGAGTCGCGCCGCCGCCGAGCTGCATATCTCCCAGTCGGCGGTGACCAGCGCCATTCGCGAGCTGGAGACCGAGCTCGGCGCCCCGCTATTCGAGCGCAATCCGCGCGGCGTCACCCTCACCACTCAGGGGCACCAGTTTTTGCTCCACGCCCGCCGCATTCTCGGCGCCATGACCGAGGCGAGCCACTCCCTCAAAGCGGTGGCCCAGCAGGATCAGGGGCGACTCACCATCGGCGTGACCACCTTGGTGGCGGGTTACTACCTCTCAGAGGCGCTTGGCCGCTTTCGCCGTGCCTTTCCGGCGGTACAGATCGAGGTGAAGGAGGATGAACAGCCTTTTCTGGAGCACCAGATCGTCAATGGCGAGGTGGATGTGGGGATCCTGATGACCAACCGTACCATCCGACAAGAGGCGTTTGATACCGAATTGCTGACCCGTTCGCCGCTGCGGCTCTGGCTGGCCGCCAACCACCCGCTCTGCGCCGAGTCGACCCTCTCGCTCACCGCGCTGGGGGAGGAGCCGATGATCTCGCTGACCGCCGATCAGCTCGATCAGATCATCGGTGGCGGCCTGCGCCGCTACGGCATCTCCCCCCGTATCGTGCTGCGCACCGCATCGGTGGAGGCGGTGCGCAGTCTGGTGGCAAGCCAGCTCGGGGTCGCCCTGCTGCCCGATTTTGCCTATCGTCCCTGGTCGCTGGAGCAGGAGCGGGTCGAGGCGCGCCCCATCAAGGAGCCCATTCCCGCCATCGATATCGGGCTGGTGTGGCGCCGTGGTTCTCGGCTGGATTGGACGGCGCGGGAATTTATCGATATTGCGCGGGATCAGAGCCGGTTGCGGGCCCGTCAGGCGCTCCCTCGCTAGCCATCTCTTGCGGGGTAGCCACCAAAAATCAGATTCATCTGCACTCGATATCGATTTAGCTGATACCTGAGCCACCAAAAATTGAAATATTCATCGTATTGCCACTCCCCTAAGCTCATTGCTGGTTAACAGGATGTTAACGCCCATGATGGCGTTCCTTCACCTGATGCAAGTCAACACAATGCAAGGAGTGCATGATGAAATTGACCCCTCTGATGCTGGCTCTTGTTCCGGCGCTGCTGGCAGGCCAGACCCAGGCTGCCCCGACCGAGCTCGGCAAGGGTGAAGGCCAGCTCAATATTGTGGCCTGGGCTGGCTACGTTGAGCGTGGCGAGACCGACAAGAACTACGACTGGGTGACCGGATTCGAGAAAGAGACCGGCTGCAAGGTGAGCGTCAAGACGGCGGCCACCTCGGACGAGATGGTGGCCTTGATGAACGAGGGGGGCTTCGATCTGGTGACCGCCTCCGGCGATGCCAGTCTGCGTCTGATTGCCGGTGGCAAGGTGCAGCCACTCAATCTGGCGCTCATCCCGAGCTACAGCAAGATTGATCCCCGGCTGCAAAATGCCCCCTGGCACACTGTGGATGGCAAGCACTACGGCGTGCCCTACCAGTGGGGCGGCAATATCCTGATGTACAACACCAAGGTGTTCCCCAAGGCACCGGACTCCTGGAACGTGGTATTCGAGGAACAGACCATGGCGGATGGCAAGTCCAACAAGGGGCGGGTGCAGGCCTTTGATGGCCCGATCCACATCGCCGATGCCGCCCTCTATCTGATGACCCATCAGCCCGCACTGGGCATCAAGGATCCTTACGAGCTGAACGAGGATCAGTACAAGGCCTCCCTCGCTCTGCTGCGCAAGCAGCGCCAGCTGGTGGGACGCTACTGGCATGATGCTTTCGTCCAGATCGATGACTTCAAGAACGAAGGGGTGGTCGCGTCAGGCTCCTGGCCGTTCCAGGCCAATGCCCTGATCGCCGACAAGCAGCCCATCGCCACCACTGTGCCGAAAGAGGGGGTCACCGGTTGGGCCGATACCAGCATGGTGCATAGCGATGCCAAGAACCTCACCTGCGCTTACAAGTGGCTGGAGCACTCCCTGAGCAACAAGCTGCAGGGGGATCTCGCCGCCTGGTTTGGCTCGGTGCCTGTGGTGCCTGCCGCCTGCGAAGGCAATGCCCTGCTGGGCCCGACCGGGTGCAAAACCAACGGTATCGACAACTTCGATCGGGTTCGCTTCTGGCGCACTCCGGTCTCCCAGTGCAAGAGCCAGGGAACTTGCGTGCCCTATTACCGCTGGGTTTCCGACTATATCGCCATTCTGGGCGGTCGCTGAGGCGGCGTGAGCAAGGTGGTCGGAACCACTGCCACCTTGCCAACGGCAGGGGAGCTGCGCCTCCTCTGCACGACTGCCTAGACCGGATAATCAAGCGGGCCGGACAGGAGTTCGGCTCATTCCAGTACAGACAAGGACGCCCCATGAACGCCGTACAATTTGACCGGGTCAGCCGCCACTATGGCGAGGTGAAGGCGGTCGATGACATCTCTTTCCAGATCCCCTCAGGGGAATTCTTTACCCTGCTGGGGCCGAGCGGTTCCGGCAAGACCACTTGCCTGCGGATGATCGCGGGCTTCGAGTACCCGAGTGACGGAGAGATCCGCCTGTTTGGCGAACCCTGCTCCACCGTGCCGCCCTATGATCGCAACCTCAATACCGTGTTTCAGGACTATGCCCTGTTTCCCAACATGGATGTGCGCGACAACATCGGCTATGGCCTGATGCTCAAGGGGGTCGCCAAGGCACAGCGTTACCGCAAGGTGGACGAGATGCTGGAGCTGGTGCGACTGCCCGGGGTCGGCAAGCGCCGCCCGAGCCAGCTCTCCGGCGGCCAGCGCCAGCGCATCGCCATCGCCCGGGCGCTTATCAACCAGCCACGCATCCTGCTGCTGGACGAGCCGCTGGGGGCCCTCGATCTCAAGTTGCGCGAGCAGATGCAGCTTGAGCTCAAGGCGTTGCAACGCCAGTTGGGCATCACCTTTATCTTCGTCACCCACGATCAGCAGGAGGCGCTCTCAATGAGCGACCGGATCTGCATCTTCAGTCAGGGCAAGATCGAGCAGATTGCCGCCCCCGATACCATCTACGACGCTCCGGCGACGCCGTTTGTGGCCCGCTTCGTTGGCACCGTCAATCTGTTCGAAGGGGAGCAGGCCAGACGGCTGTGCGGCGACGGCAGCCAGATGATGGTGCGCCCGGAGCGGATCCGGCTCGCTGAGGCGGGCACGCCGGGCTGGTCGGGAGAGATCCGCGAGGTGGAGTATCTGGGTCCCTTCGTCCGTTATCGGGTTGATCTCGGGGAGCAGCTCGAGATCATCGTCAACCACCCCAATGAGGGGCAGGCCCGTCTGGCCCGTGGCAGCAGGGTCAGTCTCAGCTGGCCGGAGCAGGCCATCCATCGCCTGAGCGGCGCCCATCAGGGGGCGCAGCCATGAGTGCCCCTCACAGTGCGAGTCTTGCCATGAACCATCAGCCCGAACCTGCCCGTTTCAGGCCGCTGCGGCGCCTCTCGACCCTGCTCTATGGTCGGCCCGGCCTGCTGCTGGCGATCCTGCTGGGGCCGCCGCTGCTGTGGCTCGGCATCATCTATGTCGGCTCCTTGCTGATGCTGCTCTCCAACTCCCTGTTCGGGCTGGACGAGTTCAGCGGTCAGGTGCGCCACGAGCTGGGGCTGCAAAACTTCGTCGCCCTGCTGCGACCGGAGAATCTGGATGTGATCGGCCGCACCGTCGGCATGTCGCTGCTGGTGACCCTGGCCTGCGCCCTGCTCGGTTTTCCGGTTGCCTACTACATGGCACGCTACACCAGTGGCAAGACCCGGGCGCTGTTCTATGTAGGGATCATGCTGCCGCTCTGGTCCAGCTATCTGGTGCGGGTCTACGCCTGGAAGCTGATCTTGGCCAAGGAGGGGGTAGTGAGCTGGCTGGCAGACAGCATGGGGCTGGAGTGGCTGCTCGATGCCATCCTCTCCCTGCCGGTGATAGGTGGCCCGTCGCTCTCCTTCTCGCGGCTCGGCACCTTTATCGTGTTCGTCTATGTCTGGCTGCCCTTCATGATCCTGCCCATTCAGGCGGCGGTGGAGCGTATTCCGCGATCCCTGCTGGAGGCGAGCAGCGATCTGGGGGCGACACCCGCCCAGACCTTTCGCAACCTGATCCTGCCGCTGGCGTTGCCCGGTGTGGTGGCGGGCTCCATCTTCACCTTTTCGCTGACCCTCGGTGATTACATCATCCCCGGCATCATCGGCAACTCGACCATGTATATCGGTCAGGTGGTCTACATGCAGCAGGGAACGGCGGGCAATCTGCCCTTTGCCGCCGCCTTCTCGCTGGTGCCGATCCTTATCATCGCCATCTATCTGGCGATTGCGAAACGGTTAGGAGCCTTTGATGCGCTTTGACCCTATCGCTTTGAACCGGCAGCAAGGAGGCCGTCATGTCAGCTAGCTCAGTGAGCCGTCAGGGAGAGCGCCCTTCGGGCCTGCTCAAGTACGCCTCCATCGGTGGACTCTTGTTCCTGCACTTTCCCATTCTGTTTATCTTCCTCTACGCCTTCACCAGCGAGAGCAAGAGTTACCAGTTTCCGCCCCCCGGGCTCACCCTCAAGTGGTTCGAGGTGACCCTCAATCGCCCCGATGTGTGGCGTGCCATCCAGCTGTCGCTGGAGGTCGCGGGGCTGGCGACGCTGGCAGCCATGATCCTCGGCACCTTGGCGGCAGGGGCCATTGCCCGCAGCCGCTTCTTCGGTCAGGAGGTGGTGTCGCTCTTGCTGGTGCTGCCCATCGCGCTGCCCGGTATCGTCACCGGTATCGCGCTGCGCTCGGCCTACGGCCTGATGGAGATCCCGTTCAGCTTCTGGACCATCGTTATCGGCCACGCCACCTTCTGTGTGGTGGTGGTCTACAACAATGCGCTGGCCCGTTTTCGCCGCACCAACCAGAGCCTCATCGAGGCGTCGATGGATCTCGGGGCCGACGGCTTCCAGACCCTGCGCTACGTGATCCTGCCCAATCTGGCCACGGCGCTGCTGGCGGGGGGCATGCTGGCCTTTGCCCTGAGTTTTGACGAAGTGATCGTTACTACCTTCACTGCGGGCCAGCAGACCACGCTGCCCATCTGGATGTATCAGGAGCTGATCCGTCCCCGAGACAGGCCGGTCACCAACGTGGTGGCCCTCATCATAGTGGCCTTCACCACTCTCCCCATTTTGCTTGCCTACTACCTCACTCGCGACACCCATGATGTCGCTGGCAGTGGCAAATGATGACTCAACGCGTGCGCAAGGATGCAACCATGAAACTCTCTACCCAACTCTTGATTGATGGCCAGTTTGTGACCGGCGAGGGGCAGGCCGAACCCATTCTCAACCCGGCCAACGGCGAACAGATCGCCGCCGTGCCCGAAGCCTCGTTCGAACAGGTGAACCGGGCGGTGAACGGTGCCCAGCGCGCCTTCGCCCAGTGGAGCCGCACTACCCCGGCAAGCCGCAGCAACCTGCTGCTGCGTCTGGCGGATCTCGTCGAGCGCCACGCCGAGGAGTTTGCGGCGCTGGAATCCCTCAACTGCGGCAAACCCTATCTGGCTGTGCTCAACGACGAGCTGCCCGCGGTGGTGGACTGCTTCCGCTTCTTTGCCGGGGCGGCCCGCTGCCTGCAAGGGCCGCTGGCGGGGGAGTATCTCGAGGGGCACACCAGCATGATCCGCCGCGACCCCATTGGTGTTGTGGGCAGTATCGCCCCCTGGAACTACCCGCTGATGATGGCGGCCTGGAAGATGGCGCCGGTGCTGGCGGCGGGCAATACGGTGGTGCTCAAACCCTCCGAACAGACCCCGCTCACCGCGCTGCGTTTGGCGGAGCTGGCCAGCGAGATCTTCCCCCGCGGCGTTATCAACGTCATCTGCGGGCGGGGCGAGAGTGTAGGGGCGCCGCTGGTGGAGCACCCGCTGGTGCGGATGGTGTCGCTCACCGGCGATATCGCCACCGGCCAGAAGATCCTGCAAAGCGCCGCCCGCACCATGAAACGCACCCACCTTGAACTGGGGGGCAAGGCGCCGGTGATCATCTTCGACGATGCGGATCTGGAGGCGGTGGTGGCAGGCATTCGCACCTTCGGTTTTTACAATGCAGGGCAAGATTGCACCGCCGCCTGCCGTATCTATGCCCAGGGCAAGATCTACGACAAGTTCGTCGCCGCCATGACCGATGCGGTGGCCTCCATCAAGGTGGGAAGCCAGTACGAGGAGGGGGTGGAGATGGGGCCGCTTATCTCGGACAGACAGCGCAACCGGGTTGCCAGCTTTGTCGAGCGGGCCCAGAGCAGCGGTCATGTGGAGGTGACGGCGGGGGGCAAGATCCGCCCAGGCAACGGCTTCTTCTTCGAGCCGACCCTGATTGTCGGGGCCCGGCAGGAGGATGAGATCGTGCGCCGCGAGGTGTTTGGCCCCGTGGTGTCGGTGACCCGTTTCAACGATGCCGAGCAGGTGGTGCAGTGGGCCAACGACTCGGACTATGGCCTCGCCTCGTCGGTCTGGACCAAGGATCTGAGCCTCGCCAGCAAGGTGGCCAGCCACCTGCAATATGGCTGCACCTGGATCAACACCCACTTCATGCTCTCCTCCGAGATGCCCCACGGCGGCATGAAGATGTCGGGCTACGGCAAGGATCTCTCCCTCTATGCGCTGGAGGATTACACGGTGCCGCGCCATATCATGGTCAAGCTGTAGTGGGGATTGGTTAGCGGGTTGTCACAATTTATTTACAACTGTTTCAGGCAGCCGACTCATGGGTCGGCTGCTTTTTTTGTTGCCATTTCGTTACAGTGAAATCGTGATGAAACGGCAAGGCGCCTTGATGTGGCGCCAGAGGATGGAACCGCTATGGCAACCTTCTACACCGCCCACCAGCCGGATGCTGACGGGGTGATCCACTACTCGGCCGAAGAGCACGGCACCTGGCAGATCCTGATCGAACGTCAGCTGGCGGCGCTTGAAGGCAAGGCGTGTGACGAGTATCTGGCGGGCCTTGAAAGACTGACATTGCCGCGAGATCGCATCCCCCAGCTGGCGGAGCTCAACGAGGTATTGCTGGCGACCACCGGTTGGTCGGTGGCGGCAGTGCCCGCGCTTATCTCGTTTGACCGCTTCTTTGCCCTGCTGGCCAACCGCCAGTTCCCGGTCGCCACCTTTATCCGGCGCCGCGACGAGCTCGATTACCTGCAGGAGCCCGATATCTTTCACGAGATCTTCGGCCACTGCGCCATGCTGACCAATCCCGCTTTTGCTCACTTTACCCACCTCTATGGCCAGCTTGGCCAGCAGGCGAGCAAGGAGGAGCGGGTCTTTCTGGCCCGTCTCTACTGGTTCACCGTGGAGTTTGGCCTGCTGGCCACGGCGGACGGGCTGCGTATCTACGGCGGTGGCATTCTATCCTCCATCGGCGAGACAGCTTATGCCCTTTCCGGCAAGCCGCTGCTGCAACCCTTCGATCTACTGACTATGCTGCGCACCCCGTATCGCATCGACATCATGCAGCCCACCTATTTTGTGCTGCCGAGTCTCGATCATCTCTACCAGCTGGCCGGGGAGGAGATCATGGCTGCTCTGGCGGAGGCCAGTCGGCTTGGCCTCTATCCGCCACGTTTTGAGGTTGCCGCTGGCAAACAGGCGAGCTGACCAAAAGCAAACAACCCTATTTCATTTTCATTAATTTTTCATTAATTCAAGCAGGAGTAACCCATGTCCGAACTGGCCAGCCAACAGTGTGAAGCGTGTCGCGCCGATGCCCCCAAGGTGAGCGATGAGGAGCTGCGCGAGCTGATGCAGCTTATTCCCGACTGGCAGCCGCTGGTGGAGGAGGGGGCGCTGCAACTGCGACGGGAATTTACGTTTCGCAACTTCAAGGAGGCGCTGGCCTTTACCAACCGCCTGGGCGAGCTGGCGGAGGCGGAGTTCCACCATCCGGCCATTCTGACCGAGTGGGGTAAGGTGACCGTCAGCTGGTGGACCCACAAGATCGGCGGCTTGCATCGTAACGACTTCATCATGGCTGCGCGTACAGACCAATTGCCCAGATAATCTGAGAACAGGTTGAGGCGGAGTATCCCCCTTCCTGCATTTCTGACCGAATGGGGGAAGGTGACCGTCAGCTGGTGGAACCACAAGATAGGCGGATTACACCGCAACGACTTCATCATGGCAGCGCGTACCGATCAGTTACTCCGGTAATCGCGCCCCACACCAGCGTCATCGGTTGACCCGGGCCTGCCTGCGAAAGCGGGGCGGGCCCGCATTTTTATGGGCTGGCGCTCGCACTGGGGGGATCGAGACTGTATTATCCGCTCATTCATAGAGTTAGCTAGGAAGTGTGTCCCGAATGCGTCTTGAAGTCAGCTGTGAAGACCGCCTGGGCCTGACCCGGGAACTGCTCGACCGCCTGGTGGAGCACAATATCGATCTGCGCGGCATCGAAATCGATACCTCAGGCATCATCTATCTCAACTTTCCCGAGCTGGAGTTCAGTGATTTTCAGCATTTGATGCCGGAGATCCGCCGCATTCCCGGCGTCTACGACGTCAAGACCATCCCTTACATGCCTTCCGAGCGAGAGCACCACGAAATCGAGGCGCTGCTCAAGGCGCTGCCGGATCTGGTCTTCTCTCTCGACAGCAAGGGCAAGGTGACCCAGGCCAATCAGTCTGCCCTCACCACCCTCGGCTTGCCGGTGGAGGAGGTGCGCGGGGTGGCGCTCGGTTCGCTGGTCAAGGGGTTCTCCTTCACCCGCTGGCTGGAGGCGAGCGAGATCAAGCCGCAGACCTGCAAGCTCAGTTTCAATGGCGAAGAGTATCTGGCAGATCTGATGCCGCTGTTCGTGGCAGAAGCCCGCGGCAAGCAGGCGCTGGCCGGTGCCGTGGTGGTGCTCAAATCTGCCCGTCGGGTCGGCCTGCACTTCAGCGCGCTTCATGCGGTGGAAGTGGGAGGCTTCGAGCATCTGCAGGCCGAGAGCCCCAAGATGAAAGAGGTGCTGTCGCAAGCGCGCAAACTGGCGATGCAGGACGCGCCGCTGCTGATTGTCGGTGAGACCGGTACCGGCAAGGAGCTGCTGGCCCGTGCCTGTCACGGGGCCAGCCTGCGCTCCAGCCACCCCTTTATGGCCCTCAACTGCGCCGCCATGCCCGATAACGTGGCCGAGAGCGAGCTGTTTGGTTATGCCCCCGGCGCCTTTGGCAACAACACCGAGGGCAAGCGCGGCGTGCTGGAGCTGGCGAGCGGCGGCACCCTGATGCTGGACGAGATCGGCGACATGTCTCCCCATCTGCAGACCAAGTTTTTGCGGGTGCTGCAGGATGGGGTGTTCCGCCGGGTCGGTGACGAGCAGGAGGTGAAGGTCAACGTGCGTTTCATCTGCACCACCCAGAAGCAGTTGCTGGATCTGGTGCACGAAGGAACCTTCCGCGAGGATCTCTACTATCGCCTCAACGTGCTCAGTCTGGCGCTGCCACCCCTGCGCGAGCGCAAGGCAGACATCATGGTGCTGGCCCAGCAGTTTGTCTCCCGCTTTGCCAGCGAGTTGCAGCGACCCCGTCCGCGCTTTACCCGCAACATGGCCGACTACCTGACCGCCTACCGCTGGCCGGGCAACGTGCGTCAGCTGCGCAACTGTCTCTACCGCGCCATGACACTGCTGGAAGGGGATGAGCTGGGGCCCGAGCAGATCGACCTGCCGGTGGCGGCCGATACCATGCCGCTGATCGACGAGTGGTTTGAGGGGAATCTCGACGATGCGGTGAAGCGCTTCGAGAGCCAGCTGCTGGCCCGGCTCTATCCCGCCTTCCCGTCGACCCGTCAGTTGGCCAAACGCCTGGGCGTGTCGCATACCGCCATCGCCAACAAGCTGCGGGAATATGGCATCAGCAAGAAGTAAGTTGTTCCGGATGCCAGCCAACAGAGAGCCCGTCACCAGACGGGCTCTCTGTTTTCTTTACACGGCTTCCGGGCGGGAGGGCTTCGGGAGACTTGTCAGGCCAGTGTCCACCAACTTACTATCTGGATACATGTACCCGAACCGCTATGCCACTGCAGCGGTGTTGTCAAGGCGGCCACTTCCCGATCATGCTGTTACTCTTTTCTCCCCGTTTCGCCGCTCGCCTGGCGCCCTTGCTGTTAGGGTTTGGTCTGCTGTTGCCTCACGCGCTGGCGGAAACGGCCGCAGAGAGCCGGGCGACGGCGGTCAGAGAGCTGGTGCTCGATATCCTGAGTTACACTCGCTGGCCCACCGAGCCTGCGGTGCTGCGCCTGTGTGTGGCGGCGCCGACGGAGTATGCCGGAGCCCTCTTTACCATCGATCGTCAGGCCAATGGCCGTGCCGTGCAGGTCAATCGTTACGACGCGAGTGATCCGGCCATCAGTGATAATTGCGATGTGCTCTATCTCGGCGTCGTCGACGAGCCGACCCGGATTGCGTTGTTTGCGCGCTTGCAGGGTCATTCAGTGCTCAGCATCAGCGAATACAACCACGACTGTTCCACCAGCTCGGTGTTCTGTCTGCAGACCGAGCCACAGAGTGTGCGAGTGCGGTTTAAAGTGAACCTCGATGCCCTGGCCCTGAGCGGCGTACGAGTACATCCCGCTGTGCTCAAGCTGGCCCGTGCCGATAAGGGGGTCCCATGAGGCGACAGGTCAGCGCGGATCCCCGTCTTCCGACCCTGCGTCAGAGCTTGGGGCGAACCCATCTGGTGGCCGCCATCACGGCCGTCAGCGTGGCGGGACTCTTTTTTACTCTGATTGCCTTGCTGGTAGTACGCTTCTACGCCGATCACAATCTGGAGCTGGTGGCCCGCGCAATCAGCTACAGCGCCGAGGCGGCGGTGGTGTTCCACGATGAAGAGGCAGCGAGCGAGGCGCTTGGCGGTATTGTCGCCCATGAGGAGGTGGCCGAAGCCAGTATCTTGCTGGCCAATGGTCAACAGCTCGCTAAATGGGTTCGTCCCGTCAGCAATCCACTAGCCACAGTCGAAGATTATCTTGCCCGCCTGCTGTTACCGGGGCCGGTCACCTATCCCATGCTGCGGGGAGGTGATCAGATTGCCACCATAGAGCTGCGCGGTCATGGCGAGTATCTGTTGCTGTTCTTGCTCTCGGTGCTGCTGGTGATGGTGATTTGCCTGGTGTTGAGTGTGATGGGCGCCTTCTATGTCGCCGGGCGGATGCAGGTCGCGATCACCTCGCCACTGCGACAACTGGCACAGGTCGCCCACTCGGTGCGTCGACAACGCACTCTGGGGATGCGGGCGCCACCGGCCGATATCGTCGAGCTCAATGAACTGGGAGAGGATTTCAACGCCCTGCTGGATGAGCTGCAAGCCTGGCAGGCTCATCAGGCGCGGGAGAACGCCAGTCTGCTCCACCAGGCGACCCATGATGCGTTGACCGGGTTGCCCAACCGGGCGTTATTCGAAGCTCGCCTCGAGCATGCCATTGGCGAGGTAAGCGAGGGGGGGGCCCCGTTCGCCCTGCTTTATCTCGATTGCGATCGTTTCAAACAGATTAACGACACCCTGGGGCACAACGCCGGTGACGATGTGCTGGTGACCCTCTCCCGGCGGGTAGAGCATCAGCTGCGCCCCGGAGATCTGGTCTGCCGGCTGGGGGGGGATGAGTTCGCCATACTGCTGACACCTGTGCATCTGGGGCAGGATGTGGAAGAGGTGATCGACCGCATTCAGCAGGCGATGAGTGATCCTGTGGTATTGCGGGATGGACAGCAACTGGTGGCAGGGATCAGCATCGGTTTTGCCATCCATCAACCCGGGACCCGCGCCAGCGAGCTGTGCGAGCTGGCAGACAAAGCCATGTATTTGGCAAAACGTACACGCCGTGAGGAGGTTGAGGCCGCCAAATCGGCGTGAGTCAAGGTGTAAAGGAGTCATAACAATGAAACTATCCCTCTCCATCAAGGCGGTCGTGCTGGGCCTGTTGTTCTCTCTGCTGGCGGGTTGTCAGAGCACCCCCAGGGGGTTGACCCCGGAACAGCTGGCAGTATTGAAGGAGCAAGGTTTCTATCTGACCGATGAGGGCTGGACACTGGATCTGGCCAACCGGGTGCTGTTTGCCAACAATGTGGGTGAACTCAATCCGCAGACCCGGCAGATAGTGGAAAAACTGGGCAAGGCCCTGCTTGGGGTCGGGCTCGACAAGGCGAGGGTTGACGGCCATACCGACAATACCGGCGAGAGCAGCTATAACCAGCAGCTCTCTCTGAAACGAGCTCAATCGGTGGCCGATGTGCTGATCTCGGTGGGGATGAAGCCCGCCAATCTTGAGATCCGTGGCCGTGGTGAGACGGCCCCGGTGGCGGACAACAAGAGCGCAGCCGGACGAGCAGAAAACCGCCGGGTTGCCATTGTGATTGCCAACCAGTGATCTCTATCCGGCAGTACGCCGTGTGCATAGCAAAAGAGCGCCCCGAGAGGCGCTCTTTTTGATCCGGCGACACTACTTTCCTGTGTCGGGCTCGCTGTGCTTGCGCAAGCGGATATTGATCATCTCCACCACCAGCGAGAAGGCCATGGCGAAGTAGATGTAGCCCTTCGGTATGTGCAGATCCATCCCCTCCGCCATCAGGGCAAACCCCACCAGGGTGAGGAAGGAGAGGGCCAGCATCTTGATGGTGGGATGGTCATCGACGAAATCGCCAATGGATTTGGCGGCGAACATCATGATGAAGACGGCGATCATGATGGCCAGCACCATCACCGGCACGTGATCGGCCATACCGACCGCGGTGATCACCGAGTCCAGGCTGAACACTATGTCCAGAATGGCGATCTGGATCAGGGTGCTGATAAAGCCCGAGGCCGCTTTGCTGACGCTCTCCGGCTCGGCGGCGCCTTCCAGAGTGGCGTGGATCTCGTGGGTACTCTTGCCTATAAGGAACAGACCACCCAGCAGCAGGATCAGATCGCGGCCCGAGATAGCCTCGTTCAGCACGGTGAAGAGCGGTTCGGTGAGACGCATCACCCAGGCGAGCGAGAGCAGCAACAGGATCCGGGTGCCCATGGCGAGCCCCAGACCCAGAATGCGCGCTTTTTGACGCTGCGCCTCCGGCAGGCGACCTACCAGGATGGAGATAAAGATGATGTTGTCGATGCCCAGCACGATTTCGAGCAGGGTAAGGGTGGCGAGTGCGACCCAGGCAGAGGGATCAAGAACCCATTCCAGCATGATTGAACCTTGGTTGAAAATTGGTTGGAAAATTGAAGCAGCGCATTCTAGCAGGGGCGCCACTGCTTGTCCCAGAGGGGCGAAAAGATAAAAATGGGGGCCATCGCAAGGGAGGCAGGCATGTTTCGATTAGGGTTCATTATTAATCCTGTCGCCGGGATTGGCGGCGCAGTGGGGCTCAAGGGGAGTGACGGCGTGGTGGATGAGGCGCTTGCTCGTGGTGCCGTGCCCAGAGCACAAGATCGAGCGCGGCAAGCTCTGTTGCCACTGTGCGAGCTGAGCATCCCGTTCGAACTGCTGACGGTGGCGGGAGAGATGGGGGAGGCGGTGGCCCGCGAGCTGGGGTTGCCCTGTCGGGTCATCTATCAACCGGTCGGGGAGAGCACCTCGGCCGATGATACCCGCCACGCCGCCGAGTTGATGCGCGAAGCCGGGGTCGATCTGCTGCTGTTTGCCGGTGGCGATGGCACGGCGCGGGATATTTGCGCCGCGGTGGGGGAGTCCTGCCATGTGCTCGGCATTCCGGCGGGGTGCAAGATCCACTCCGGTGTCTACGGGGTGACCCCGGCTGCCAGCGGGCGGGTGGTGGCGCGGATGATCGCAGGGGAACTGCTCAGCCTGATCGATGCCGAGGTGCGCGACATCGACGAGGAGGCGTTTCGCGCGGGCAAGGTGCGGGCCCGCCACTACGGCCAGCTGAAGGTGCCCGGCGATCTGCGTTATGTGCAGGCGGTCAAGCAGGGGGGTAAGGAGTCTGAAGAGCTGGTGCTGGCGGATCTCGCCGCTGGTGTGGTGGAGCAGATGGAGCCCGATACCCTCTATCTGATGGGCTCCGGCAGCACGGTGGCAGCCTGTATGGCAGAGCTCGGTCTGGAAAATACTTTGCTCGGTGTGGATCTGGTGGAAAATGGCCGACTTATCGGGCAGGATCTCAGCGCCGCCGAGATCCTGACCCGGATCCGCGGTCGTCGCTGCCGACTGATCATTACCCTGATAGGCGGACAGGGACATCTGTTCGGGCGCGGAAATCAGCAATTGAGTCCTGAGGTGATTCGGTGTGTCGGGCTGGAGAATATCCAGGTGCTGGCAACCAAAGCCAAGCTTGCCGCCCTTGCGGGCAGGCCGCTGCTGGTGGACACCGATGATCCCGAATTAAACCGGGCGTTGCGTGGTTATCTGCGAATAACCACGGGATACAAGGATCAGGTCATCTACCCGGTGGCCAACCCGGAATAGGACGCCAAGGACGCTGCTGGCCTGGCGCCAGAGAGCTGCAATCAACCGGATTGCGGTTCCATACCCCCGAATTTTTTGCCGCAAATGAGGCTGCGTTACATGACGATTCACGATTTTGAGCACAAGTTGTTGGGACTGATCGACAGCATGGTTGCCACCGCGACCGACGATGAGCTGTTTGCGGGGGGTTACCTGCGAGGTCATATCTCATTGGCCGTTGCCCGGGCCGAGCTGGAAGGCAAGACCCTGGTGCGGGACGTCAAGAGCTATGTGCTGCGCAGCCTCAACGAGGCGATCTTGCAAGGTGAGCTTTCTGAAGAGGATGAAAAACTGGTGCAGGCGATGTGGAGTCGTTTGCAACAAGACGCAGAAGCTTGATCGGATACACAATTCAAACTGAAGTTTGAGTTTATCCTTCCCCTGAAGTTAGTGAAAGGTTAATAATAAGTTTCGCCTTTTGTTTCAGGGATTAAACTATGGCCTCCTCCTCACGCATTGCCAATAAACTGCCGCTCGAGATGCTCTATCACTGGGAGCGGCAGTGTCCTGATCGAACCTACCTGCGTCAAACCATCAACCGCGAATATGTCGATTTCACCTGGGGTGAAGTGGCCGATGAAGCGCGGCGGATGGTGACGGCCTTGCGTCACCTCGGTCTGGTGGCGGGTGACAAGGTGGCGCTGCTCTCCAAGAACTGCGCCCAGTGGTTTATCGCCGATCTGGCGATGCAGATGGGGCAGTATGTGAGCGTGCCCATCTACCCGACTGCCAACGTCGACACCATCGAATATGTGCTGCGCCATAGCGAGGCCAAGGCGATCTTCGTCGGCAAGCTGGATGACTGGAAGAGTCAGGAGGCTGGCGTACCCGCCGATCTGCTGCGCATCGCCTTCCCCTATGACACCATGCCGGCCAGCCACCAGTGGGACGATCTGCTGGAGGCGCACGAGCCGATCCCTGACAGCCCGGTGCAGGACCCTGACTCCCTGCTGAGTCTGGTCTACACCTCTGGCAGTACCGGCAAGCCGAAAGGGGCCATGCTGAGCGTTGAGCGTTACGCCTGGTCGTGCGAGAAGCTGGTGGAGACGGTGAGCCTGAGCCAGGCCGATCGGGGCTTCTCCTACCTGCCGCTGGCCCATATTACCGAGCGGGTCTACATCTATGGCGGCAGTCTCTATGGCGGCGCTACCATCGCGTTCCCCGAATCCCTCGACACCTTTATCGAAGATGTCAAACGCTGCCGTCCCACCGTCTTTATCTCGGTGCCGCGGCTGTGGGCCATGTTCCGCATCAAGATCCACGAGAAGCTGCCCCAGAACAAACTGGCGTTGCTGCTCAAGATCCCGCTTATCTCCGGCCTTATCAAACGCAAGCTGCAAAAGGGGTTGGGACTGGATCAGGCCCGGGTACTCGGCTGCGGCTCCGCGCCTGTCTCCCCTGCGCTGCTTGAGTGGTATCTGAGCATTGGCCTCAAGGTGACGGAAGCCTGGGGCATGACCGAGAACCACGCCTACTCCACCATCAACTACCCATTCCGCGCCGACAAGATCGGCACCGTCGGCAAGGCGGGGATCGGAGTGACCATCAAGATCTCTGACGAAGGGGAGATCCTCTGCCGCTGCGAAGGGATGATGCTGGGTTACTACAAGGACCCCGAACACAGCGCCGAGGTCATCGATGCCGAGGGGTGGCTCCATACCGGCGACATGGGCAAGCTGGACAAGGAGGGTTATCTCACCATCACCGGCCGGATGAAGGATGTGTTCAAGACCGCCAAGGGCAAGTATGTGGCGCCGGTGCCCATCGAGGGACTGCTGGGGCAGGAGCCCATTATCGAACAGCTCTGCGTGATTGGTTATGGCATGCCCCAGCCCATTGCGCTGGTGCAGCTGGCCGAGAGTGCCATGAAGGGCAATCGGGAGGAGGTCAACGCCAGACTGGAAGCGGCGCGGGTACGGGTCAACGATCAGCTGGAATCTCATGCCAAAATTCGCGGCATTCTGGTAGTGAAGACTCCTTGGAATATCGAGAACGGTGTGCTGACTCCCACCATGAAGATCAAGCGTCACCTGCTGGAGCAAAAGTACGCCCAGGTCGGGGATCGCTGGCCCTCATCCCAGGTGGTGGTGTGGGAGGAGTAAATCCCGTCTTTCCATAGCGCAACAAACAACAACGGCCCTTGATGGGCCGTTGTTGTGTTTGAGGCATATCACTCGCCGCTGTTTTGTCGGCGAGTAAAAGCGCGCCCGGTTAGATCTGCGCCAGCGCGGCGGCCAGATCGGCGATCAGATCATCGGCATCTTCCACCCCGATGCTGAAGCGGATGAGGTCGTCATTGACCCCGGCGGCGAGGCGGCTCGCCTCGTCCATGGCGGCGTGGGTGGTACTGGCCGGATGGCAAGCGAGACTCTCGAGATCCCCCAGACTCACCGCCTGCACGAATAGTTGCAGGTTATCGAGCAGGGTGGCGCAGCGTTCAAACCCGCCTTCAAGTTCAATACTCACCATGCCGCCAAAGCCGCTGGCGAAGGCGCCGAGGGCATCGTGGCCCGGATGGTTGGCAAGCCCCGGGTAGATCACCTTCTTCACCGCCGGATGGGCCGCCAGAAACTCGGCCACTTTCTGCGCATTGTGCAGGTGGGCATCCATCCGCAGCGGCAGGGTCTTGACCCCACGCTGCAGCAGGTAGGCCTCCTGCGGGCCGATGGGAGAGCCGATGTGCTTGAGGGCCACGGTGCGGATCGACTTCATCAGAGCGTGGGAGCCCGCCACCACCCCGGCGATGATGTCGCCGTGGCCGCCCAGATATTTGGTACCGCTGTGCATCACCACGTCGACCCCGAGCTCCAGTGGGCGCAGCAGGTAGGGGGTAAGGAAGGTGTTGTCACACACTGTGATAGCGCCCACCTTGCGGGCCGCGTCCACCACCAGTCGCGGATCCACCACCTTGAGGGTGGGGTTGGTCAGGGTTTCGAACAGTACCACCTTGGTGGCGGGGCGGATATTGGCCAGCAGATCCCGGTCGCTCTCGTAGGCGGTGACCTTGATGCCGGCGCGGCTGAAGGTCTGCTTGAGGAACGCATCGGTGCCGCCGTAGAGCGGGCCTATATAGGCCACCTCATCGCCGCTGTCGGCCAGGGCATACATGATGGCGCTCACCGCCGCCATGCCGCTCGCCACCACCAGTGCTTCATCGGCACCTTCAAGCGCCGCCAGCTTCTGCTCCAGCTCGGCGGTGGTGGGGTTGCCAAAGCGGCTGTAGATAAAGCCGGGGGCCTGACCTGCGAAACGATCCTTGCCCGCTTGAGCGTTGAAGTAGCTGAAGGTGCTGCTCTGGTAGAGCGGGGTGGTGAGGGCGCCGGTCTGGGGGTCGATCCGCTGGCCGCTGTGTACGCTCATGGTTTTGAATTTCATCGTGTTGCTCCGTGATGGCCAGGCTCTGGCCATGACTTGTTTTGTTGTTCGTTGCTTGTTGTTTTTGTCAGCGCGGGTATGTGCATGCGGCTTGTGGCTTATGCATATACCCGCCTGCGGATCTCTGCGCTGCTTAGGCCGTTATCGCTTCGCTTTCAGTGCGCGGGAGGCGAGCGGGTTCCACCGGCCCATAGTGCCGCGCCGCCACATCCGGGTGGGAGCGCAGCCGCCCTTTCAGCACGTTCTCCCCCACCTGATAGAAGAGCGGGTTGGTCGGGTCACTCTCCGGCCCTTGCGCCTGCGCTGCCAGCTCTGGGGAGAGGCTGAGCAGGGGCACGGTGGCATCGAGCCGCGCCGCCATAAAGAAGGCGCAGGAGAGGCGCGAGACGCCGGGCGGCGGGCTTACCACCCGATGCAGGGTCGCCTTGAGATAGCCGTTGGAGGCCAGCTCCAGCAGCTCGCCGATATTGACCACCAGCGCTCCCGGCAGGGGGGGCGCGGAGATCCAGCCGTCGGCCGTCTCGACCTCAAGCCCCGAGTGATTGTCCTGCATCACCAGCGTCAGGTAGCCGGGATCCTTGTGGGCGCCGACCCCCTGACTGCTGCTGCCCGCCTCTTGCCCAGGGTAGTGAATCAGCTTCATGTGGTGGTAGGGGGCGCCGCGAATACTGTCGTCAAACACTTGGGCCGGTTGCTCCAGCACCTCGGCAAAAGCGGCCAGCAGGGTGAGGGTGATATCGCTCAGCCGATCTTGCCACGCCAGCAGATGGGCTTTCATCTCTGGCAGGGCGGTTGGCCACTGGTTGGGGCCGACCAGCCGCTGCCAGGGTTCACGGATCAGGGCCGCAGGCAGGGCTTGCGCCTCGTTCATGATATCGAACTGCTCACGCAGATCCGGCCGCTGGCGGGTCAGCTCGGCACCGACCCGGTTGTAGCCGCGAAAGTGGGGGCTGTTGACCATCTGCACCGCCAGCTTCTCCTGCTCCGGCAGGGCAAAGAAGCGCTCTGCCAGCGCCAGGGTTTCCCGCTGCTCGGCATCACTCAGGCCATGCCCTGTCAGATAGAAAAAGCCGACGTCGCGGGCGGCTGCGGCCAGCCTGGCCAACATAGGGCGACGCAGGTCGGGTGCCCCGTTGAGGGCAGCCAGATCGATGATCGGCAGTGGTGAATGTTCCATGTGCACCTCCTCACTCTTTCGTTATCTCTGGCGCCATCTCTTGCACTGCCTCCGCTGTTGGCAGACCTGATAAGCGGCAAACGGGATGGCGCGACAGTGTGGCGCCATCTGGGATAAAGGGGATGCTACTGTTCGGTGTTATAAGACGGAAACAACAAATTATTCTTAGTTATATACAAAATTCGAAATGGAATTCGGTGCCTGATGGGCTGAAGGTTTTTGCGCAGCCATTGCGGGGTAAAGGGGCAACGATGAGGGGGAGAGTGATAACCAGAGGCAAGCTACCAGTGGCAAAAATGACCAAAACAGAAGGGAGGCGGATACCTCCCTTCTGGTTGAGCGGGTGTTCACCTGACCGAAAGCACAGGCGAGTGACCGCGCATTCTGGCCTTAACCGCCTGCTGGCTCTCAGTAACCCAGGGTAAAGCGCTGGCGCAGGTGAGTCGGTTTTTCCACCTCGTTCAGCACGCCGTCGGCCAGATCACCGGCGGTGATCCCGGCAGGCTGTTCGCCGCTAAAGAGCACCTGATCGCCACCAATCCGATAGCCGCCGCGCTTCTCGCCCGGTTCGAGGAACACCGGGGGAGAGACAAAGCGCCAGTCGAGAGCGGTTTCACGGCGCAGGGCGGTGAGACCGTCACGGGCCGCCAGTGCCCCCTGTTTCCACTCGGCCGGAAACTCCGGGGTATCCACCAGTTGCACGCCGGGGGCGACCTCCAGACTGCCGGCGCCACCTACTACCAGCAGCCAGCTGTTGGCCGCTTTGGCTGCTGCGACAATCGCGTTGGCGCCCTTGAGGTACTGGTCGTAGATATCCGGTGTGGTCCAGCCCGGGTTGTAGGCGCTGATCACCCGATCGTGCCCCTTGAGCACCTCGGCCAATGCCTGCGGGTTTTGGGCATCCACCGCCACGGCGGTGACCTGCGGATGGGCGGCCACCTTGCTGACATCGCGGACTATGGCGGTGACGTGATGGCCGCGGCTGATGGCCTCGTTCAGGATGGCTGAACCGACAAAACCGCTGGCACCGATCAGGGCAATCTTCATGGGGAACTCTCCTTCACTGTTGGAATGGGGCTATCCTACGCTGCCATTTATGATTTAATAATCACCTCAAAAATGCATTTACTTATAAGCTGGATTTAATAATGGAACAGCTCAGACGTTACGCCATCTTCGCCGCCGTGGTGGATGCGGGCAGCATGACAGGGGCGGCCAAATCCCTTGGCATGACCCCCTCTGCCGTCAGTCAGCATATCAGCCAGCTCGAAAGCCTGCTCGGGCTGCCCCTGCTCCATCGCTCCACCCGTCGCCTCAGTCTGACCGAGGCGGGAGAGGTGGTGTGGCAAGGGTGCCGGGCGTTGCAGCAGACCCTGAGCGAGACCGAGCTGCGCCTCTCGGAGGTGCGCGACGCCCTGCTCGGGGAAGTGCGGATCACCGCCCCGGTGGGGATGGCGGGCCAGCCGCTGGCTCTGGCCCTCTCGCCGCTGTTGCAGGCCCATCCCGGCCTCACCATCCAGATCATCGCCGACGACGAGAAGCGGGATCTGATTGCCGAGCGGATCGATGTGGCGCTGCGGGTCGGCACCTTGCCTGACTCGACCCTGGTGGCCCGCAAACTGGGGCAGACCCGGATGCTGCTCTGCGCCGCTCCCGCCTATCTGGCGCGCAAGGGGACGCCGCGCATGCCCGCCGATCTGGCCACCCACGACTGGCTCTGCGGCGACATGCTGGGCAACGGTTTGCTGCTGCAGGATGAAAAGGGGGGCGAACACAGGGTGAGGTTCAAGGCCAAGGTGCTCTGCAATAACGTGTTGCCCTTGCGCCAGTTTGCGCTGGCGGGGCAGGGGATCTCGCTGCAGCCGGAGGGAGAGATTGGCGAGGATCTGGCGCAGGGGCGTCTGCTCGAACTGTTGCCCGGTTTTCGGGTGGCGCCGATGGAGATCCACGCCATCACGCCGCAGCGGGAGATCCCGGAGAAGGTTCGGCGGGTGGTGGAGGCGCTACGCAGCTACTTCGCAGGCACTTCCTGACACATATCAATGCAGCTTGGCCTAGCTGTCAGTTGGGCTCTTGCCCGCCAATGGGCTGGCGGCGCCACAGATAGAGTCCGATTGCCAGCAGCAAGCCGCCCAGAAAGAGCCAGCGAGCGCTCCCCCAATGGCCGCTGTCCGTCATCAGGGCCGCCAGCAGCAAGGGCCCCAGCAGCTGACCGAGGTTGGCGAGCTGGACAAAAAAGCCCTGCACGATGGCCAGTTGTACCGGCCCCTGACTCACTTCCTGCGCAGACGAGAGGATAGCCGGCGGCGCCATACCACCCGACAGGGAGAGGACGAGGCACAATCCATAGGCCCACCACGGCGACAGGCCGGGCCAGAAGGCGAGCATGCCGCACAGCGCCATCAGACTCAGTGCCCAGCAGATGAGCCGATCTCGCGCCACGCCCCGGCGCAGCAGCCATGCCCCCATCAGGTTGCCGGGAATATTGGCGACCACCGCCAGCGCCGAAAGCAGGGCGATCTGGTTTTGGCCAATCCCGGGGCTGCCTTGCAACATGGTCGGCAGCCAGACAAAGAGCGCCCAGAGCATCAGGCTGTAGAGCATGAACGCCAACCCGTAGCGCCAGAGTGTCAGTTGTCGGAGTACCGTGAGTTGGCGCAGCGGGTGGCCCGAGTTGATCGAGTTTTGGGGTGCCCAGACCCGCAGCCCATCTGCCGAGCGACTGGCGAGCAGAAGCAGCAGGACAGAGAGTTGCGGGATCATCAGGATCAGCCAGGCCAGTCGCCAGCCACCTTGCGCCGTGAGCCAGGGGGTGAGCAGCATACCCGCCGCCGCCCCGAGAGGCAGGTTGACCGCCCACAGGCTCAAGGCCAGCCGTTTATCCTCCTCCCGGGTCACCGCCACGATAAAGGCGGGCATGGCCACAGAGACCAGCAAAAAGCCAATCCCCTCGACAATGCGCGACAGCAGCATCATGGCCAGCCCGGTGGCGGGTAGTGCCAACGCACCGCCTGTGACGATAACCAGTAGCCCGACAACCCCGGTTTGCCGTCCACTCCAGCGAGTCAGCAGCAGGCCGAGAAAGAGGCTGAAGAGGATCGCCAGCGTATTGAAAGCTGAGGCGAGATAGCTGGCTTCGACCAGTGTCAGCCCCAGCTCGCTGCGCAGTATGCCGAGTACGGCGGGCACTTTGCCAAGGCAGAGGGCGCCGCTGGCACCGGCAAAAATGGCGAGGAAGACCAGAGGCCAGCGCGTGCTTTGTGGCTGGTGGCCAGCGAGCGTGCTCATGGCCGATATTGGCCGTTGCGCAGCCACTCATCGTTGAGCTGACCAAATTCGCCGCGCTGATAGGCATGCAGCCGATCTGCAATGGCGTCGTGGCTGTTCATGACGAAGGGGCCATGTTTGACCAGGGGTTCATTGAGCGCCTGGCCTGAGAGCAGCACGAAGTGGCAGGGCTCGGTGGCCTCAAGCTGCAGAGCCACAGCCTCGCCGCCATCGGCAGAGAGGCTGACACCCATCCCGTGACCTGCCGGGATGAGGTGCCGCTCTCCCTCCGCCTGCAGGGTCAGCGATCCGGTCAGGGAATAGATCATGGCATTCCAGCCTGCCGCCAGCAGATGGGTGAAGCGGCTGCCGGGCGCGCAATGGCCATCGAGCAGGGTAAAGGGTTGGGGCAGTTTTACCGAGTGTGGTGCCGTTATCCCGTTGCTGTGGCCTGCGACCACCCGTACTCGCACCCCTTCGCCATGAAATTCGGGGATGGTGGCAGCGGCTGCGTGGACGGCAAAAGGCGACATCATCTTTTGACGGGCAGGCAGGTTGACGAAGATCTGCAGGGCGTGGACATAGGGCGATGCCCCTTCCGGCTGCTCGGTATGTACGGCCCCGCGCCCGGCCGCCAGCCAGTGGAGCGCCCCCGGTTCGATGGGGCCCTGATTGCCGAGGGAGTCGTAGTTGACGTGGGGGCTCGTCGAGTCCTCGAACAGATAGGTGACGGCAGAGATCCCGGCGTGGGGATGGGGCTCGAAGGTGGGGGGGTCATCTGGAAGTGATCCACCATCACCACGGGGTCTATCAGACCGTTGAAAAAGTGTTCGCCAAAATGGCTGGCTGCAAAGCCGCTGCCAATGCGTAGCGGTTGGCCCTTGACGGGGGCGGAGAGAGTCAGGCGTCTGGTCATCGATATAACCTCTTGAAGACAAAAGAAGCCTTCGGTCATCTGACCGAAGGCGAGGCGAGTTACGACTTCTTGGCACCCTCTTGCATCTGCCACACCAGGGTGGCGAAAGGCATGTCGAGGGCGCTGTAGACATCGTGCGCCTTGGGGTCGACGTTGCTGCGCAGCATCTCGACCGCGGCAGAGGCGTAGTCGGTGACCGGGATACCGGCCCCCAGCAAGCGTTGCAGCCCAGTGGTGCGCTTGGCTTCGTTGAAGGTGCCGGAGGCATCAAGCACCACCCGGGCATCATAGCCGGCAGCCTTGGCAGAGAGGGCCGGGAAGCTGGCGCAGATCTCGAGGGATACCCCGGCGATGATCAGCTGTTTGCGGCCGGTCTTCTCAATGGCGGCGCGCACGGCAGGATCGTCCCAAGCGTTGATGACGGTGCGGTTGATCACCTTCACATCCGTCAGGGCACTGGTCAGTTCAGGCATGGTGGGGCCCCACATGCCATCGGGCATGGTCGCGGTCACGATCACCGGCACGCCGAGGGCGCGGGCGGCGTTGGCCAGCGCCACCACGTTGTGCTTGAGCTCGCCCACCGTGGTGTCGCGCACGCCGCTCAGCAAGCCGACCTGATGGTCGACCAGCAGCAGTACCGCATTGTCTCGGGAGAGCATCTCCAGATAGCGGTTGGGTGATACGGTCGGATGGCTGGCAGCCTCGGCGGCCATGGCCGGTGTCGCTGTGGTGGCCAGCGTGGCGGTCAGGGTCGCCAGACCGAGCAGGGTGGCAGAGCAGATTTGTCGCAGTTTCATGGTGAACTCCTTGTGATATTGGAACAGTCAAACGGCCCTTGCTGGTGGGGCGGATTGCCGCGCAGCAACCGTCTGATGGGGACAGGGCCATTATGATGGCTGCAAAAATAGCGACAATCTGGTGAAATAGGTTCTTATCGTTCCACCAATGGAACGATAAGAATGCTCCTCACCCTGACCAAGGCTGCCCGATGACACCACTGGAACTTGATTTGAATGATCTCTATCTCTTCACCCATGTGGTGCAGCGGCAGGGATTCACTGCCGCCGCGCGGGCGCTTGGCGTGCCCAAGTCGCGGATCTCGCGCCGGATCCGGCTGCTGGAGGAGCGGCTGGATACCCGGCTGCTGCAACGTACCTCGCGCCAACTCAGCCTGACCGATGCCGGTGAGGTGCTCTATCGCCACTGTCAGGCGATGCTGGCCGAGGCGCAGGCGGGAGAGGCGGCTGTGCGGCAACGGCAGCAGGAGCCGAGCGGTCTGGTGCGGATCAGCGTGCCCATTACCATGGCCGATGCGCTGCTTGCCCGCTTGTTGCCCGTTTTTATGGCGCAATACCCCAAGGTGAGGCTCGCCGTGCAAGCCAGCAATCGGCAGGTGGATCTGCTGGAGGAGGGGCTGGATGTGGTGATCCGCGGGGTGGCCTTTGAGCAGCCCCCCTCCAGCCTGGTGCAGGTGCCGCTCTGTACGGTGCAGTGGGGCGTGCTGGCGACCCCGGCGTGGCTCTCGCGCCACAATGCGCTGGCGCATCCACGCCAGCTGGAAGGAGAGGATGCCCTGCTTTTCAGCTCGCTGGAGCGTCAGGCCGATCTGCTGCGGCTGCGGCACGACAGTGGGGAGAGTGAGGAGGTTGCGGTCAATGTGCTGCTGCGCAGCGACAATGTGCAAACCCTCAAACAGGCGGCGCTGGCGGGGCTAGGAATGGTGGGCTTGCCACTTTACGCCTGCGTCAATGAGCTGGAGGATGGGCTGCTGCAACAACTGCTGCCCGAGTGGCGTCCCAAAGATGGCAAGCTGGTGATGCTCTATCCCGCGCGGCGCGGTCTGTCACCGGCGGTCAGGGCCCTCATCGACTTTATCAAGGCGCAGTTGCCTGCACTGCTGGCAGAGGTCGGTCAGCCACGCTGAGGAGGGCTATCCCTCCATCTTGCGGCGAATGCGCTCGAACAGGCTCTGCAGGCAGGCTTGATCCCGATCGGCGGCCCGCACCGCGCCGTACATATGGCGACGGATACCGCTCCCGAGGGGTCGGGCGCAGAGCATCCCCTGTCTGACAAACTCGTCGCTGGCCCAGCGTGGCAAGGCGGCAACCCCGAGGCCGGCGGCGGCCATCTGCAGCATCACCGAGGTGTTGTCCACCGGCTTGCAGCGGGCGGGCTCCACCCCGGCGGGTTGCAAAAAGCGGCTGAAGATATCCATGCGGCTGCGCTCCACCGGATAGACCAGCAGCACCTCCGGCCCCAGATCGCCCGGCTCGATGTGGCTCTGGTGGCAGAGGGGATGATCCGGCGCCATCACCAGAGTCAGATCGAAGGCAAACAGCGGCTCGAAGTGGAGATCGCCGCGGGCCTGCACGTCCGAGGTGAGCAGCAGATCGAGCTGGCCGCCGAGCAGGGCATTGATGGCATCAAAGCCCGGCACCGACTCCACCTCCAGATCCACCCCGGGCCACTGGCGGCGAAAATCGGGCAACAGCGGCAACAGCCATTGGATGCAGCTGTGGCAATCGAGCGCCAGATGCAGCCTGCCCGCATCGCCGCTCTGCAGGGCTTGCAACTGTTTCTCGGTCTGGGCCAGAGCGGGCAATACCTGACGGGCGAGGGCGAGCAGCTGGCTGCCTGCTGCGGTTAGCACCAGCGGGCGACTTTTGCGCAGGTAGAGCTCCAGATTGAGGCGGGTCTCCAGCTCTTTGAGCTGGTGGGAGAGGGCGGACTGGGTAAGGTTGAGGGTCAGCGCCGCACCGGCCAGCGAGCCCTGCTCGGCCAGCGCGGTCAATGTTTTCAAGTGTTTGATCTCTATCCCTGCATTGCTTGGCACTGCCATAAGATGGCTCCTTGTGAGATTGCGTCTGGCGCTGAGGTTACGGTCGGCGGTGGCCTGCTGCGCTTCTTGACTCCGGCACCTCTTGCACCTGTAAACATCGGCCTCTGTATCCTCGCGGTGAACCTGACTGGCGGTCAGTTGAGGATTATTTGAGAGCCAGTTGAAGAGGATTCAATAGCCAGCGTCACCTTATCTTGTCATTTTGGATGTGTAAACATCTGGATGGCTAAATCATCCAGTTTCCCATCAGATGAATGAGCATAAGGAAATGAACCTATGACACGAGCACACACCCTGGGCTTCCCCCGTATCGGCGCCAAGCGCGAGCTGAAATTTGCCCTCGAATCCTACTGGCGTGGCGAGACCACTCAGGCCGAACTCGTTTCCGTGGGCAAGACGCTGCGTGAGCGCCATTGGCAGGCCCAGCACGGCGCCGGGGTCAATCTGCTGCCGGTGGGCGACTTTGCCTGGTACGATCAGGTGCTCGGTACCAGCCTGCTGGTGGATGCAGTGCCTGCCCGCCACCGTCATGGCGAGACCGATCTCGACACCCTGTTCCGGGTAGCCCGCGGCCGTGCGCCGACCGGCCCGGCGGCGGCCGCCGCCGAGATGACCAAATGGTTCAACACCAACTATCACTATCTGGTGCCGGAGTTCAGCCGTGATCAGCGCTTCAAGCTGGGCTGGAGCCAGCTGTTTGACGAGGTGGAAGAGGCCAAAGCGCTGGGGCTGCCGGTCAAGGCGTTGCTGCTGGGACCGGTCTCTTATCTGTGGCTTGGCAAGGAGAAAGAGAGCGGCTTCTCCCGCCTTGAACTGCTCGATCGCCTGCTCATCGTCTATCAGGAGATCCTGGCCAAGTTGGCCGCCCAGGGAGTGGAGTGGGTACAGATCGATGAACCTGCGCTGACGCTGGACTTGCCGGACGAGTGGCGGCTGGCCTACCTCAACGCCTACGAGCGCCTGAGCGGCCCCTGCAAGCTGTTGCTCACCACCTATTTCGGTTCGGTTGCCCATCAGCGCGACATCATCACCAGCCTGAAAGTGGATGGCTTGCATCTGGATCTGGTGGCCGCCCCCGAGCAACTGGAGACCCTGGTGCCGCATCTGCCCGCCCAGTGGGTCATCTCCGCCGGGGTGATCAACGGCCGCAACGTCTGGCGTGCCAATCTGGCCAAGCTGGCGCCGACTCTGAAGGCACTGAAAGCCAAACTCGGCGAGCGGCTCTGGGTGGCCTCATCCTGCTCATTGCTGCACAGCCCGGTGGATTTGACCCTGGAGCAGGAGCTGGATCCCCAGACCCGCAGCTGGTTCGCCTTCGCCTTGCAAAAATGTTTCGAGCTGGGACTGCTCAGAGAGTATCTGGATGGGGGCGAGCTCGACAAAATCACCGCCTACAGCCAGCCCATCGTCGATCGGGAGTCCGACAGCCGGGTGCACAAAAAAGCGGTGCAGTCACGGCTCGCCAACCTGACCAACAGCGATTTTGAGCGCCACAGCCCCTATCCGGTCAGGGCCGAGCTGCAGCGCTCGGATCTCAAACTGCCGCTGCTGCCCACCACCACCATCGGCTCCTTCCCGCAGACCTCCCAGATCCGGGTGTTGCGGCAGGATTGGCGCTCCGGTCGCATCGATGACAGTGCCTACGAGGCTGGCATTAAGGCCGAGATCCGCGATGCCATCGCGCGTCAGGAGGCCATCGGGCTGGATGTGTTGGTACATGGTGAGGCTGAGCGCAACGACATGGTGGAGTATTTCGGTGAGCTGCTGGATGGCTTTGCCATCACCCGCTTCGGTTGGGTACAGAGCTATGGCTCCCGCTGCGTCAAGCCGCCGGTGATCACCCGCGATATTGACCGCCCGACTCCCATGACGCTCGAATGGACCCGATTTGCCCAGAGCCTGACCGACAAGCCGGTGAAGGGGATGCTGACTGGCCCTGTGACCATCCTCTGCTGGTCCTTCCCGCGGGAAGATGTGAGCCGCGAGCAGTCCGCCCTGCAAATCGGGCTGGCCATTCGCGACGAGGTGGCTGACTTGGAAGCCGCCGGCATCAAGATCATCCAGATCGACGAACCGGCGATCCGCGAAGGCTTGCCCCTGCGCAAGCAGGATCATCAGGCCTATCTCGACTGGGCGGTGCGCGCCTTCCGTCTGAGCGCAAGCCCGGTGGCGGACCGCACCCAGATCCACACCCACATGTGCTACAGCGACTTCAACCTCATCATCGAGGCGGTGGCGGCGCTGGATGCGGATGTGATCACCATCGAGACCAGCCGCAGCCAGATGCAGCTGCTCGAAGCGTTCGAACGCTTCAACTACCCCAACGAGATTGGCCCGGGCGTCTACGACATCCACTCGCCGAACGTGCCGAGCCAGAGCTGGATTGAGGGGTTGCTGCGCAAGGCGGCCAAGCAGATCCCGGCCGAGCGGCTCTGGGTCAACCCGGATTGCGGCCTCAAGACCCGGGGCTGGGAAGAGACTGAGGCCGCCCTCAAGGTGATGGTCGATGCCACCAAGGCGCTGCGGGCCGAGCTGGCGTAACCGGCTAGCCGTGACCGCCATCGGTAAGGTGGCGTGCTGACAAACGAACGAGAGAGGGGAAGCCATTGCTTCCTCTCTCTTTTTTCGTTGGCCACTTTTCCACTGGATCCTGAACCTTGCCGCAGCCCGCTTTGCACTAGGCTCAGAGTTGGCAGAAGTGGATGGAGTCGCGGCCATGAGAGTCAGTCTGGGGAGCGCAATCCTGTGGGGATTGCTGATGTGGCAGAGTGCATGGGCGGCGCCAGCGGCCGAGTTGAAGATGGTCTACTTTGACGACTTTGCCCCATATTCGTGGCGTGACGAACAGGGCAGGATGCGCGGGCTGATGATAGACGTGATGGATCGGGTGGCAGCGCAGATGGGGCTGCGGGTGCGCCATGAAGGTTATCCGTGGCAACGGGCGCAAAAACTGGTGCGGATGGCGCAGGCCGATGGCTTTGTCACCATCGCCACCCGGGAGCGCCGCTCTTACACATTGGTGGTGGAGGAGCCCGTTACCACGACGGTTTTGACGGTATTTACCCGGCTTGGCCACCCCCGGATGAGCGATTTTCAGCGTGCCAGCCGCTTGAGCGACTTCAAATCACTTACCTTTCTCGACTATTTCGGTAACGGCTGGGGCAAGGAGAACCTGGCGGGCTTCACCGTTCATCACACCATCAATGTCGATAATGTTTTCAAAATGCTGGCGGCGGGTCGGGGGGACCTGATGGTGACCGACCCACTGGTGGCACGTTTCAAACTCAACCAGCTGGGATTGTCCGGGCAGGTGGTCGAGGTGCCGCTGCAGCTTGCCTCTACCCCGTTCAATCTCTGCATCGGCAAGCACTCCCGCTTCAATACCCGGATAACCGAGTTCAACCGTGCCCTGCAACAGCTGCGACAAAGCGGCGAGTTGGCGCGTATCGTCGAACGCTATCGTTGATGCGTTGCCGCCATCTGCGGTTTGCCAAGGTTTGCCAAGGGCGTGTCTATCTTGGCGTCATATCGGCGATGGTTGCCCAGAAGGCATCGATCAAGGGCCCCTTGCTGTGGGGCGGACGGATAAGGCCAATGGTCCAACAGGCTTCCCCGTCTCTCAAGGGGAGGGTGAGCACATCCGGGTGCTCTATGGTGGTGGAGGAGGGGACCAGGGTCCAGGCGATCTCGGCTGCCGCGGTGGCGACGCCAGCGGCAAAGTCGTTGACGTACTGGATATCGCGAAAACGCAGCCCGCTCTGGGCCAGATAGTTCATCAGGTGATCGTAAAACGACGGGGCCTTGTCCCGACGCAGGATCGCCAGCGGCTTGTCCACCAGATCCGCCAACTCCCTCACATCGCGGTAGCTGGCGGGCAGCACGGCGACAAAGTGTGCTTCGACCACTGGCAGGGCGTGCCACCCCTTGGGGGCGGGCAGGCGGCAAAAACCGAGATCCAGCTTGCCTTCACTCAGCGCCAGCAGCTGGTGGTGGGTAGAGAGATCGTTGAGCTCTATGGTCACTTGCGGCCGCTCGGCGCGAAAACGGGCGATGGCGGCGGGCACCAGGATTTTGGTGGCCACGCCAAAGCCGATGCGCAGGGTGCCGACATTGCCCGCCAGCACGTCGCGGGCGGTGCGCGAGAGCTGCTCGCTCTGGATGACCACAGCGCGGGCATCTTCATACAGCGCCCTGCCCAGTCCGGTGAGGCGAGTGGTGCTGGCGTTGCGCTCGAACAGCTCGCCGCCCAGCTCCTCCTCCAGTCGCCTTATCTGTTTGCTCAGGGCCGACTGGGTAACGTGCTGACGTACCGCCGCCTGGCCGAAGTGCAGCACCTCCCCCAGAGTGACGAAGGCTTTCAGATCCCGTAGCTCCATCAGGGCTCCTTTCATTCCTGTTGGGAATGTTGAGTGGTCATATTTGTCATTGGACGGAATTTTAGAAGTGATGGATGCTTATGCCAATTCATTTCGGGTGCCCCGGCACGGGGGCGCCGAGTTATCAGAGATGGCTGACACCATCAGCGCAGAAGGAGCAACACCAGATGCATCACCACAAGTTCAACGACTTCCCGAGCGATTTTCTGTGGGGCGCCGCCTCCGCCGCCTATCAGGTGGAGGGGGGCTGGAATGCCGATGGCAAGGGGCCCTCGGTGTGGGATCTCTTCACCAAGCTGCCGGGCAAGACCTTTGAGGGGAGCAACGGCGATGTGGCGGTGGATCACTACCACCGCATGGAAGAGGACGTGGCGCTGATGGCCGAGATGGGGCTCAAGGCTTACCGCTTCTCGGTGAGCTGGCCACGCATCTATCCCACCGGTCGCGGTGAGGTGAACGTGGCGGGTCTGGCCTTCTACGAGAAGCTGATCGACACCCTCTTGGCCCACCAGATCGAACCGGTGCTGACCCTTTATCACTGGGATCTGCCGCAGGCGCTGCAGGATGAGTACGGCGGCTGGGAAGATCGACGCATTATCGAGGATTTTGAGCGCTACTGCGTGACCCTCTATCAGCGTTTTGCCGGCAAGGTGAAGTACTGGGTGTCGCTTAACGAGCAGAACTACAACCTGACCAACGCCTATCAGCTCGGCACCCATCCGCCCGCCGTGCAGGATCGCAAGCGCTTCTTTGCCGCCAACCATATCGCGTTTCTGGCCAACGCCCGGGTGATCAAGGCGTTTCGCCAGCATGTGCCAAATGGCCTCATCGGCCCGAGCTTTGCCTACTCCCCAGCCTATCCGGCGTCGTGCGATCCGAAAGATATGCTGGCCTACGAGAACGCCGAGGAGTTCAACAACCTCTGGTGGCTGGATGCCTACTGCTTCGGCCGCTATCCGCAGGCGGCGCTCGCTTACTTGCGGGAAAACGACGAGGCGCCGGAGATCCTGCCGGGCGATATGGAGTTGCTGCGCGAGGGGACGCCCGACTACATCGGCGTCAACTACTACTACACCCTGACCTACACAGATAACCCCTTGGGCGGTCAGACCCTGCAGCGCATCAACACCACCGGCAAGAAGGGCACTACGCCATCGAGCGGCATCCCCGGCCTCTACAAGACGGCGCCCAATCCGCACCTTGAGACCAGCAACTGGGATTGGGCCATCGACCCGACCGGGATGCGCATCGCCCTGCGTCGCCTCTCTTCCCGTTATGGTCTGCCGCTGATGATCACCGAGAACGGCCTTGGCGAGTTTGACAAGCTGGAGGCGGGCGACAAGGTGAACGATGAGTACCGCATCGATTATCTGCGCAGCCACGTCAAGGCGTGCCAGGAGGCGATGCAGGACGGGGTGGAACTGCTCGGCTACTGTGCCTGGTCGTTCACCGACATCCTGAGCTGGCTCAACGGTTACCAGAAGCGTTACGGCTTCGTCTACGTGGAGCGTGACGAGCAGGGGGGGTCACTTCGCCGGATCAAGAAGGCGAGTTTCCACTGGTACAGCCAGGTGATCGCCAGCCAGGGCAAGCAGCTCTGACGATGTATCGCATTGCGTAACAAGCGGGCCCGGGCAATCCCCGGGCCCGCGCTGTTTGTGGCGGGGAGAGGGGGCAAGCCGGTTTCTCACCGTGCGACTCATCCCTGTTTGCTGATATTTGTCCTGCCAAAGCCGCCGACCCCTGCTATTATCTGCGGCCGAACATGAGCCAATAAAAATCAGGATATCGTGATGACTGACCACACTTTTATTCCCGGCAAGGACGCGGCGCTGGAAGACTCCATCGAACGCTTCCAGACCAAGCTGCAAGCCTTGGGCTTTGATATTGAAGAGGCCTCCTGGCTCAACCCCGTGCCGAACGTCTGGTCGGTGCATATTCGCGACAAAGAGTGCGCCCTCTGCTTTACCAACGGCAAGGGTGCCAGCAAGAAGGCGGCCCTCGCGTCTGCCCTTGGCGAATATTTCGAGCGTCTCTCCACTAACTACTTCTTCGCCGACTTCTATCTGGGCGAGCAGGTCGCCAACGGCGATTTCGTTCACTACCCGAACGAAAAGTGGTTCCCCATCGAGGGTGACCAGTTCCCGGCCGGTCTGCTAGACAGCTTCACCCGCAAGTTTTACAACCCGGATGGTGAAGTGACCGCCGACATGCTGGTGGATCTTCAGTCAAACAACGAGGAGCGCGGTATCGTCGCCCTGCCGTTCGAGCGCCAGTCCGATCACGAGACCGTCTACATCCCGATGAACATCATCGGCAACCTCTATGTCTCCAACGGCATGAGCGCTGGCAACACCAAGACCGAAGCGCGCACCCAGGCGCTCTCCGAGGTGTTCGAGCGCCACGTGAAGAACAAGATCATCGCCGAGGCTATCAGCTTGCCGCTGATCCCGGACGAGGTGATTGCCCGTTATCCGGGAATTGCAGCCTCCATCGCCGCCCTCGAAGCGGAAGGCTTCCCCATTTACAGCTTCGATGCCTCCCTGGGTGGCCGCTATCCGGTCATCTGTGTGGTGCTGCTTAACCCGAGCAATGGCACCTGCTTTGCCTCCTTCGGTGCCCACCCGCGCTTCGAAGTGGCCTTCGAGCGTACCGTCACCGAGCTGCTGCAGGGCCGCGGTCTCAAGGATCTCGACGTATTCGTGCCGCCGTCATTCGACAACGAGCAGGTGGCGGATCACCACAACCTCGAGACCCACTTCATCGACTCCTCGGGCCTTATCAGCTGGGATCTGTTCAAGCAAGATGCGGACTTCGAGTTTGCCGACTGGGACTTCCGTGGCACCTCGCAGGAGGAGTTCGACCACCTGATCGGCATCTTCCACGAGCTGGAGCAGCCGGTCTATATCGCCGACTACGAGCATCTGGGTGTCTACGCCTGCCGCATTCTGGTGCCGGGCATGTCCGACATCTATCCGGCCGAAGATCTGCTGCTGGCCAACAACAACATGGGCGCCAACCTGCGCGAAGTGATCCTGGCGCTGCCATCACTGGATTGGGATGCCGAGCAGTACATGGCGTTGTTTGATCAACTGGATGAAGAGGGGCACGACGAGCGCACCCGTGTACGCGAGCTGCTGGGCATCGCCGCTGCCAAGGGGACCGCGCTGCACACCCTGCGCGTTGGCGAGCTGAAAGCCATGCTGGCGCTGGCCGCCGGTGAGCTGGAGACCGCACTGGATCTCATCGACTGGACCATGGAGTTCAACCAGTCAGTGTTCACTGCCGAGCGTGCCAGCTACTACCGCGCCCTGCGTGCCTGCGTCGAGTTGTTCCTCGACGAGGAGCGGGATCCGGAGCAGTATCGCGCCGTCTTCACTCGCATGTATGGCGAAGAGACGCTGGCACAGGCATGGGCCAACGCCACTGGCGAAGCACGCTTCCACGGTCTGGAGGCGGCCGACCTGTCGCTCTCCCAGTTCCCGCTGCACCAGAAGCTGCTGGCGGCTTACGAGAAGCTGCAAAAGGCCAAGCGAGCCCATCACTGGGCGTGATCGTTGCTGTAAAGGAAGGGGCCGAGTGGCCCCTTCTGTTTATCGTGCGGCAAGGCACGGGATTGTTATTCAAAGATGAAATAAAAAACAAAAAATACCCCTAAGGGGATTGATTGCAGGGCAGGGGATGTGCTGTTGATCTGCAAAGATATCTTGCCAATGCCACATTTCCATGATTGGAAATAAATTCTTTAAAATCATTGCATTAAAAATGTGATATTTCTGTTTCAGCTGATACATGGTGTAAAGTGGCGTAGCCATCGCACTAAAATATTTGTAGTAAAATTACATTCGCACTCTGATAAACTTGATCAATGTCAATTTTGGCTATTAGGCCCTTTGTTATGATTTCAACAGGCAAAACATTCAGGTAGAAAATAATTGAAAGCTGAATCTCCATTCGATTGTCTCAAGCCCGAAGCCATCGCTGCACTGGCTGAAGACATCACCTATGCCAAGGCTACCAAGCCGGCATACAAGGTCATTCCACTGGCCATTACCGCAGGCGCTTTCATCGCCATCGCATTTATCTTCTACATCACAGTGACGACCGGAACCGGCTCCATGCCTTGGGGTATGGCCAAGTTGGTGGGCGGTCTCTGCTTCTCTCTCGGACTTATTCTCTGTGTGCTGCTCGGTGCCGAGCTGTTCACCTCCACCACCCTGACGCTGGTGGCCAAGGCTGCCAATCGCATCAGCTGGGCTCAGCTGCTCAAGAATTGGGGTCTGGTCTACTTCGGTAATCTGATTGGCGGTCTGCTGATGGTGGCGCTGATCATCGTTTCTGCCGAGTACACGGCAGCAGACGGTCAGTGGGGCCTTAACGCCCTCAAAGTGGCCCAACACAAAATTCACCACACCTTCTTCGAAGCGGTGGCGCTCGGTATCCTCTGTAACCTGATGGTATGTCTTGCTGCCTGGATGGCCTTTGGTGCCCGCAGCGCGACTGACAAGGTAGTGGTTATGCTGCTGCCGGTTGCCATGTTCGTTGCCTCAGGTTTCGAGCACAGCATCGCAAACATGTTTATGATTCCGGTTGGTATCGCTATCCACAGCGTGGCTAGTCCGGAATTTTGGCAGGCCATCGGCCAGGATCCGGCAACCTTTGCTGACCTGACCGTATCCAACTTCGTCCTACACAACCTCATCCCCGTGACCATCGGCAATATCATCGGTGGTGGCGTGATGGTTGGTCTGACTTACTGGTTTATCTTCCGTCGTCATCATTAAGGATGATTGCGGGATACTACATCAATACCGTGTGAGGTAATGAAAAATGGCAGAACTTAACGAACAGTTCCAAAAAGCATGGGAAGGCTTCGCGGCCGGTGAATGGCAGACCTCTGTCAACACCCGTGACTTCATCCAGAAGAACTACACCCCGTATGAAGGTGACGAGTCCTTCCTGGCTGGCGCGACCGAAGCGACCACCAAGCTGTGGGACAAGGTCATGGAAGGGATCAAAATCGAAAACCGCACTCATGCGCCGGTCGATTTTGATACTGACCTGCCCTCCACCATTACCGCACACGATGCCGGTTATATCGATCAGAGCCTGGAGCAGATCGTTGGTCTGCAGACTGACAAGCCGCTGAAGCGCGCCATCATCGCCAACGGCGGTATCAAGATGGTTAAAACTTCTTGCGAAGTGTACGGTCGTCAACTGGACCCGATGGTCGAGAAGATCTTCACCGAGTACCGCAAGACTCACAACCAGGGCGTGTTTGACGTTTACACCAAAGACATCCTGAACTGCCGTAAGTCTGGTGTTATCACCGGTCTGCCGGATGCCTACGGCCGTGGCCGTATCATCGGTGACTACCGTCGTGTTGCCCTGTACGGTGTTGACTTCCTGATGGCCGACAAACTGGCCCAGTTCAAGTCCCTGCAAGCTGACCTGGAAAACGGCGTCAACCTGGAAGCCACCATCCGTCTGCGCGAAGAGATCTCCGAACAGCACCGTGCCTTGGCACAGATGAAGGTGATGGCTGCCAAGTACGGTTGCGATATCTCCGTACCGGCCAAGAACGCTAAAGAAGCCGTACAGTGGACCTACTTCGCCTACCTGGCGGCAGTCAAGTCCCAGAACGGTGCAGCCATGTCCTTCGGTCGTACCTCCAGCTTCCTGGATATCTACATCGAGCGTGACCTGCAGAAAGGCCTGATCACCGAGCAAGAAGCCCAGGAGCTGATGGACCACATGGTCATGAAGCTGCGTATGGTTCGCTTCCTGCGTACTCCGGAATACGATTCACTGTTCTCCGGCGACCCGATGTGGGCGACCGAGACCCTGGCTGGTATGGGCGTTGATGGCCGTACTCTGGTCACCAAGAACAGCTTCCGTATGCTGAACACCCTGTACACCATGGGCCCGTCCCCTGAGCCGAACCTGACCATCCTGTGGTCCGAGAAGCTGCCGGTCGGTTTCAAGAAGTACTGTGCCAAGGTATCCATCGAGACCTCTTCCGTTCAGTACGAGAACGACGATCTGATGCGTCCGGATTTCAACAACGATGACTACGCCATCGCTTGCTGTGTATCCCCGATGATCGTTGGTAAGCAGATGCAGTTCTTCGGTGCTCGTGCCAACCTGGCCAAGACCATGCTGTATGCAATCAACGGTGGTATGGACGAGAAGCTCAAGATCCAGGTCGGTCCGAAAACCGAGATGGTCAAGTCCGAGTACCTCGACTACAACGACGTAATGGATCGTCTGGACCACTTCATGGATTGGCTGGCCAAGCAATACGTTGCTGCGCTGAACATCATCCACTACATGCACGACAAGTACAGCTACGAAGCCTCTCTGATGGCGCTGCACGACCGTGACGTATATCGCACCATGGCGTGTGGTATCGCTGGTCTGTCCGTAGCCGCTGACTCCCTGTCTGCCATCAAGTACGCCAAGGTCAAGCCGATTCGTGACGAAGATGGCGTTGCCATCGACTTCGAAATCGAAGGCGAATACCCGCAGTTCGGTAACAACGACGCTCGCGTCGATGATATCGCCTGTGACCTGGTTGAGCGCTTCATGAAGAAGATTCAGAAGCTGAACACCTACCGTGGTGCTGTTGCTACCCAGTCTGTTCTGACCATCACCTCCAACGTGGTATATGGCAAGAAGACCGGTAACACCCCGGATGGCCGTCGTGCTGGTGCTCCGTTCGGTCCGGGTGCAAACCCGATGCACGGTCGTGACCAGAAAGGTGCTGTTGCTTCCCTGACTTCCGTAGCCAAGCTGCCGTTCGCTTACGCTAAAGATGGTATCTCCTATACCTTCTCCATCGTTCCGAACGCACTGGGTAAAGATATGGAAGCCCAGAAAGCCAACCTGGCTGGCCTGATGGACGGTTACTTCCACCACGAATCCAACGTAGAGGGTGGTCAGCACCTGAACGTTAACGTGATGAACCGTGAAATGCTGCTGGACGCCATGGAAAACCCGGAGAAATATCCGCAGTTGACCATCCGCGTATCCGGTTATGCCGTTCGCTTCAACTCTTTGACCAAAGAGCAACAGCAAGACGTCATCACCCGTACCTTCACCGCTTCTCTGTAATCGAGACGTAGTGAGCAAAAACCGGCGCCAAGGCGCCGGTTTTTTTATGCGTGCGATTCAGGGGGAGTAATCATCCCCAGTGAATCGCCTCCAGTTCCATCGCAACCACAACAGTTGTTACTGGGTATTCGAAGAGGATTAAGGGGAGGGGCTCACCAGGATTGACCTAGGCCCCGTCTGTAATGCGATTATGCTTTATTCGCGCTCTAAGGGGATAGGCGGTTGCTTTGCCTGCCATTGCATCAGTGTTGCTATGGCTCGTGGAACAGCTGATCAGGTTTAAGGGGTGAACAGAGGCGCCATCGCGGGTATCAAGCAATACCCATAAGCCTGTGACTATGGAATCATTCTCTGCCTCTGCCTCTGCCTCTGCCTCTGCCTCTGCCTCTGCCTCTGCCTCTGCCTCTGCCTCTGCCTCTGCCTCTGCCTCTG